>JAGNPU010000158.1 GCA_017989485.1 Neisseriaceae bacterium | reverse complement strand
GAACTGAGCGAGGCGCTGAAGTTGCGCCGTGACGATTTGGTGTCCAGCGTCGAAGTCACCCGACGTCAGGCCGCTGCGCAGGGGGCTAAAGCCGGCGTGAGCGCGGCGCAAGCCGCTAAGGCAGAAGCCTTGGCGGCCGTACAGGAAGCCCAGGCCTACATTAGCCGCATTCAGTCGGTGAATGACGACATGGTGGTGAGGGCGCCGATCGCAGGGCGGGTGGAGTACCGCATTGCGACCGAAGGGGCCGTGGTGCCGGCCGGGGGCAAAATCGTGACCCTATTGAACTCTGCCGATGCCTACATGACCCTGTTTTTGCCCACGGACACCATCGGCCAGTTACGCTTAAACGCCGAGGCGCGCATCGTGATGGATGGCCTAGACTATGTGTTCCCGGCCACGGTGTCGTTTATTGCGTCGCAGGCGCAGTTCACCCCTAAATATGTGGAAACCAGCAGCGAGCGAGAAAAGCTGATGTATAAGGTGAAGTTGCAGATCCCAGAGGCGGTGGCGATCAAGCATAAAGACTTAATCAAGGGGGGCCTGACCGGCAACGGCTACGTCAGCCTCAGTGGCCAGCCCCAGTGGCCAGCCGCATTAACCGTTAAACTGCCAAAGGAATAGGTTCGCCATGGCTGCTGTGACCCCACCTGTGGTGGCTTATTCTGTTGTGGCCAAAGGCCTGTCGCATCACTATCAGGCGACCATGGCCCTTGCCGAGGTGTCGCTTAGCCTGCCTAAGGGCACCACGATTGGCCTGATTGGGCCCGATGGCGTCGGCAAGTCGACGCTGCTGTCGCTGATTTCTGGCGTCAAAAAAATGCAGCAGGGCGAGCTAAACGTCTTGGGCGGCAACATCGATGACCGAGGCCATCGGGCGGCGCTGTCGTCGCGCATTGCCTTCATGCCACAAGGGCTAGGGCGTAACCTTTATCCCACCCTGTCGGTGTATGAAAACATAGCCTTTTTTGCCAACCTGTTCGGCCTGAATAAGGCCGAGCGCGAGGCCCGTATTCATCGCCTACTGGTGGCCACCGGCCTGGCGCCGTTTCCTGATCGGCCTGCGGGCAAACTCTCTGGCGGCATGAAGCAAAAGCTGGGCCTGTGTTGCGCCCTGGTGCATGACCCCGACCTATTGATTTTAGACGAGCCCACCACGGGGGTAGACCCGCTGAGCCGGCGCCAGTTTTGGACGCTGGTCGATGCCCTAAGGCAAGACCGGCCGGACATGACGGTGATAGTGGCCACGGCCTATATTGATGAAGCCGAACGCTTTGAGTATTTGGTGGCCATGGATGAGGGCAAGGTCTTGGTCAATGGCCTGACCCAGCAAATCATGGCCGACAGCGGCAGCGCCACGTTAGAAGAGGCCTACATCAAGCTGCTGCCGCAGGACAAGCAGGCGGGCACCGGTGGCGTGGCCATTCCGCCGCTGAAAACCGACCCCAATGCCGTGCCGGCGATTGAGGCCCATGAACTGACCAAGCGCTTTGGCAAGTTTACCGCCGTCGACAAGGTCAGCTTCACCATTCCCCAAGGCGAGATTTTTGGGTTTTTGGGCTCGAATGGCTGTGGCAAGTCCACCACCATGAAAATCCTCACGGGGTTATTGGACGCCAGCAGCGGCACGGCCCATTTACTGGGCCAGCCGGTAGACGCCGGGGACATGGCCACGCGCATGAAAATTGGCTATATGTCGCAGGCGTTTTCCCTATACGAAGAATTGAGCGTGCGCGAAAACCTGGCCTTACACGCCAAGCTGTATCGGCTAGAGGGCACGGCAGGCGCTGAGGTGGTCAACCAAGGCCTGGCCAACTTTGATTTGGCCGAGGTGGCCGACGTCAGGCCGGCGCAGCTGTCGCTGGGCATGCGCCAGCGGCTACAGCTGGCGGCGGCCTGCCTGCACGAGCCGCAGGTGTTGATCTTGGACGAGCCAACGTCGGGCGTGGACCCCGCCGCCAGGGACATGTTTTGGCGCCATTTGGTGCGCCTGTCACGCGAGCAGCAAGTGACGATTTTTGTGTCCACCCATTTTATGAACGAGGCCGAGCGCTGCGATCGCATTTCGTTTATGCATCAGGGTCGGGTATTGGCCGTGGGCACGCCGCAGCAGCTGCAGGAAAACTATCATGCCGCCACGTTAGAGGATGCCTTTGTCGCCTATTTAGAGCAGGAGATGGCCGGCGACGCCAGCCAGGTGTCTGAGGCAGAAACCCAGGCCGCCTTAGACAAAGACGTACAGAACTTGGTCCATAAGACCGGGCTTAGGGCCTGGCTGGCACGCACTTGGACGTTTGCCCTGCGTGAAAGCACGGAGCTGTTGCGCGACAAAATCAGGCTCACCTTTGCCGTCTTGGGCCCCCTTATTTTGTTGCTCATCGCCGCTTGGAACGTGTCTTTCGACGTCGACAACGTGCGTTTTACCGTACTGGATCGGGACCAAACCCAAAGTAGCCGCCAGTTTATTGAGTATTTTGAAGGCTCCCGCTACTTTCGCGCCGAAGCGCCGATTGCGCGTACCGAAGACATCGATAGGGTGTTGCAGTCTACCCGCACCAAGCTGGTGATTGAGATTCCGTCAGGATTTGGCCGCGAGCTCGCCGCCGGGCAGCAACCACAGGTGGCGTTTTACCTGGACGGCGCCCAGCCGTTTACCGCGCAAAACGTCAACGGCTTCATCAGCGGCATCATGCTGGCCTACACCGCCGACATGATCCACGCCGCCGGTCTGCCCACGCAGCTGGCCATGCCGGCCAGCATCGAGCCTAGGTTTATTTATAATCAAGAATTTAAAAGCATATACGCCATCACCCCAGGGATGATCATGCTGGCGCTGATTTTAATCCCCACCATGTTGACGGCCTTGGGCGTGGTGCGTGAAAAAGAAATGGGCTCCATCACCAACCTCTATGCCTCTCCGGCCAGTGTGCTGCAATACCTGGTGGGCAAGCAAATCCCCTATGTGGCCTTGGCCATGGTGAGCTATTTGGCGCTGGTGTTGCTCAGCGTGCTGGTGTTGCGCGTGCCGGTTCAGGGCTCGTTTTTGGCGATGACGCTGGGGGCCTTTGCCTTTATTCTGGCGGCCACGGCGTTGGGCCTGTTGATGTCGTGCTTTGTGAAGTCGCAGGTGGCGGCGATTTTCGGCACCGCGATTTTGTGCATGATCCCCTCGGTGAATTTTTCCGGCCTGTTGTATCCGGTCTCTACCCTGACGGGCAGCAGCTATTGGGTCGGCCTAGGCTTTCCCTCTTCCTGGTATCAGTTAATCAGCCTGGGCGGCTTTACCAAAGGCTTGGGTTTTGCCAGCTTTGGGCCCATGTATTTGGCGCTGTTCGGCTTTGCCGCCGTGTACATGCTGGCGGCCAGCCTACTATTGAAAAAGCAGGAGGCCTAAGATGCAACAATGGTGTTTAAACGTCATGCGCCTGTGCGGCAAAGAGTTTCGAAGCCTGTTTGGCGACTGGACGCTGATGGTGTTGATCGTGTTTGCCTTTACCGCCGCGATTTACTCGGTGGCCAACGGCGTCAAGGCCGAGGTGTCCAATGCTTCCGTGGCCATTATGGACGGCGACCGCTCCGAGCTGTCGTATCGGCTCCGCGACGCCATTTTGCCGCCGTTCTTTAAGCCGCCGGTAGAGATTGCGCGCGAGGCCGTCGACGGCGCCCTTAACCGCAGCGAGTATATTTTTGTGTTGGACATTCCACCCAACTTTGAGGCCGACCTGGTCGCTGGCCGTCAGCCTAAGGTGCAGCTCTTGGTCGACGCCACCGCCATGACCCAGGCTGGCCTGGGGGTGGTGTATTTGAATCAAATCTTCACCGCCGAGGTTTTAGACTTTATGAACCTGCGCGGCATCACCCACATGATGCCGGTGCAGCCAGCGGTGCGCACGCTGTATAACCCCAATGGGGAGTCGGCCTGGTTTACCTCGGTGATGCAAATCGTCACCAACATCACCGTGCTGGCGATTATTCTGGTGGGCGCGGCGGTGATTCGTGAGAAAGAGCATGGGACGATAGAGCATTTGTTGGTGATGCCGGTGCGCCCCAGCGAAATCGCCTTTGCCAAAATCCTCAGCAACGGCCTGGTGATTGTGGTGGCGTCCTTGCTGTCGCTGTGGTTTGTCATTCACCTAGGCCTGTCGGTGCCCATCCAGGGGTCGCTGTGGCTGTTTGCCCTAGGCTGTGCCGTGTATTTGTTTTCGGTGACGGCCTTAGGCATTTTGCTGGCCACCCTGGCGCCGGCGATGCCGCAGTTTGGCCTTTTGGCCGTGCCGGTGTACGTGGTGGCTTATCTGCTCTCCGGCGCCGCCACCCCGGTAGAAAGCATGCCGGAAGTGATGCAATACGTGGTGCAGCTGTTGCCGACGACTCAGTTTGTGAACTTTACCCAAGACATCGTCTACCGCGGTGCAGGCATCGCCGTGGTGTGGAAAGAATTATTGGCCGTGGCCGTGGCCGGGGTGCTGTTTTTGAGCATTGCCCTGAGCCGTTTTCGACAAATGCTGGCGCGTGCCGCTTAATCAGATAAAGAAATGGTGTTGACATGACCCACATGACTAAACTAACCCTAACCCTCATGAGTGCCCTGGTGGCCGGCTGCGCCAGCGTCAGCGTCACGCCGCCGGCGTCTCAGGTCAACTTACCTAGCACCTATGAGCATGAACGCGCCGATGCGCTTCAGGCCCAAGGGCTGGACCTGGCCCGATGGTGGCAGGCTTGGGGCGATGCCGAGCTGGCGCAGCTGATTGAACAAGGCCTGGCGAATAATCTGGACGTGGCCATGGCCCAAACGCGGATAAAAGAGGCCGAAGCGCTGGCCACCATGGTCTCCTCTCGGCTTTACCCTAATGTGGGGGTAGACGGTGGCGTGCAGCGTCAGCGCAGCGATTTAGGCCAAAGCCCACTGCGCGGCACGCCTTTGGCCCCGCTGATTGCCGAAGACACCCGTTATCAAACCCATAGGTCTATCGGCGTCAGCGCCCTGTGGGAGGTCGACGTCTTCGGTGGCAACCACAGCGACGCGGCCGCGGCCAAGGAAGGCGTTTTGGGTGCCCAGCAGCAGGCTTACGGCACCCAAATGCTGGTGGCTGCAGGGATTGCCGAACACTATTTGGCCGCCCGCGCCTTAGAGCAGCGCATGGCCATTATGGATGAAGGCATCCACACCGTTGGGCAGCTGTTGCGCTATGTGCAAGGGCGGTTTAATGCCGGGCAGGTGACGCGTTATGAGGTCAGCAACGTGGCCGCCAGCCTGGCCGGCTTAGAGGCGCAGCGAGCGCCCTTACAGGCCTTGCGCGATCGGCACGTGCGGCAAATCGCCGTCTTGTTGGGGCAAACGCCGCAGGGCTTTCGCCTAGGCCGCAGCCAGGGCAATGTGTTGGCTAGCCTGCCGCCGGCCCCGCAGGG
>JAGNPU010000157.1 GCA_017989485.1 Neisseriaceae bacterium | reverse complement strand
AAAAAAGCAGCCCGAAGGCTGCTGTCTTATTGTAGGGTTGGTTTTATGTGGTTGGGTTCAACTGTAAGGGGTACATGTCTAACTTGGCCATTAATACCTGATCATCGTCTTGTTCTGGGTTGGCCGTGGTCAAGAGCTTATCGCCATAGAAAATCGAATTGGCGCCGGCCATAAAGCATAAGGCCTGCACCGATTCGGGCATGTTTTGGCGGCCGGCCGACAGGCGCACATAGCTTTCTGGCATGGTGATGCGCGCCACCGCAATCGTGCGCACAAACTCGGTCCAATCCAGGTCTTCGGCATCGGCCAGGGGCGTGCCTTCTACTTTAATCAGCTGGTTAATCGGCACTGATTCGGGCTGCGGGTCCAGATTGGCCAGGCTGGCGATCAGGCCAGCACGGTCTTTACGGGTTTCGTTCATGCCCACAATGCCCCCACAACACACCTTAAGGCCGGCGGTGCGCACCTTGCCCAAGGTGTTGATGCGGTCATCAAACTCACGGGTTTGGATGATGTCGTCGTAGTGTTCCGGCGCCGTGTCTAAATTATGGTTGTAATAATCCAGGCCGGCATCGCGCAACTCTTCGGCCATGCCGTCTTTCAACAGGCCAAACGTGCCACAGGTTTCCAAGCCCAATGCTTTTACGGCCTTGATGATTTCGGCCACCTTGGTCACGTCACGTGGCTGCGGGCCGCGCCAGGCAGCCCCCATACAAAAACGGCTGGCGCCGCGGGACTGGGCAATTTTGGCCTTGGCCAAAACCTCATCCACCGACAATAAGGCCTGTTTTTCAACGCCGGTGCTGAAGTGGGCCGACTGGGGGCAATATGCGCAGTCTTCCGGGCAGCCACCGGTTTTAATCGACAGCAGGCTAGACAATTGAACCGCTCTAGGATCAAAGCGTTGACGATGCACGTCGGCCGCTTTAAACACCAGGTCCAAAAAAGGGAGGGCATATAAATCTTCAATTTGACACACGCGCCAGTACGCCACCGATGGGTGGGGCGTATGACTGGGCTTACGCGTTAGGGTAACGACGTCAGTCATAACAGTATTCCTGTTCTCTAAAAGTGAATATATAGTCGTCCGATGGGGGCCATTCCAAAAAGCAAATGAAGACCAATCAAACGGAGAAGCGAAAAACACGTTATAATAACAGGTTCATTTAACTGGTGTCAGCAAACATGGAATACATTCGGATCCGCGGTGCGCGCACGCACAACCTTAAAAACGTCGATTTAGACCTGCCCCGCCACAAGCTGATTGTGGTGACAGGCCTATCCGGCAGTGGCAAAAGCTCGTTGGCGTTCGACACGCTGTACGCGGAAGGTCAGCGGCGCTACGTAGAGAGCCTGTCTGCCTATGCGCGCCAGTTCTTACAAATGATGGAAAAACCCGACGTGGATTTGATCGAAGGCCTGTCGCCGGCGATCTCCATCGAGCAAAAAGCCACCAGCCACAATCCGCGTTCGACCGTGGGCACGGTCACCGAAATTCACGACTATTTGCGCCTCTTGTTTGCCCGCGCCGGGACGCCCTACTGTCCTGACCACCACGAGCCTTTGGCCAGCCAAACCATTTCGCAAATGGTCGACCACGTGTTGGCGCTGCCGGAAGAAACCAAAATCATGATTTTGGCCCCGGCCGTGGTCAACCGTAAGGGTGAAAACCTAGACCTGTTCGAAGATTTACGCGCCCAAGGCTTTGCCCGCGTGCGCATTAACGGCACCGTGCACGAACTCGATGCGCTGCCGGCCTTAAATAAAAACCAAAAACACACCATCGAAGTGGTCGTAGACCGCCTCAAGGTGCGCCTAGACGCCAAACAACGTCTGGCGGAAAGCTTTGAAATGGCCCTGCATCACGGTGAAGGCCGCGCCATGGCGATGGAAATGGACGACGGCAAAGAACACTGGTTCTCGGCCAAGTTTGCCTGCCCTAAGTGTTCATACAGCCTGCCGGAGCTAGAACCCCGCCTGTTCAGCTTTAACAATCCTATGGGCGCCTGCCCTAAGTGTGATGGCCTAGGGGCCACCAACTTTTTTGACCCTAGCCGCGTGGTGGCGCATCCCGAGCTGTCGTTGGCCGCCGGCGCCATCAAAGGTTGGGACAAACGCAACGCCTTTTACTTCCAGATGATTCAATCGCTGGCCGGCCATTACGGCTTCGACATCAACACGCCGTTTGAAGACTTAACCGATGAAGTACGCGAAGTGGTGTTGCACGGCTCGAAAAAAGAAGTCATCGACTTTACCTATTTGTCTGAAAAAGGCACCCACTTCAACCGCAGCCATGCGTTTGAAGGCATTTTGCCCAACCTAGAACGCCGCTACCGTGAAACCGATTCGGCCACGGTGCGCGAAGAGCTGTACAAATACCAAAGCCATCAGTCTTGCCCCGTGTGTCACGGCGCCCGCCTGCGCCCAGAAGCGCGCCACGTGTTTGTGGCCGACAAAAGCATTCACGAAATCAGCGCTTGGCCCTTAAAAGCCACCCACGAATTCTTTAAAGATTTGGCCCTAGAAGGCAACAAGCAGGCGATTGCCGAAAAAATCTTGCAAGAGATCAGCGCCCGCCTCAGCTTTTTGATCAACGTCGGCCTCGATTACCTCAGCCTGTCGCGCAGCGCCGACACCCTATCTGGCGGCGAAGCCCAACGGATTCGTCTGGCCAGCCAAATCGGTTCAGGCCTGACCGGCGTGATGTATGTCTTGGACGAACCCTCCATCGGCCTACACCAGCGCGACAACGACCGCCTATTGGGCACCCTGATGCGCCTGCGTGACTTAGGCAACAGCGTGATTGTGGTCGAGCATGACGAAGACGCCATTCGCGCCGCCGACTACGTGGTCGACATGGGCCCGGGCGCCGGCGAACACGGCGGTGCCGTGCTGGTGGCCGACACCCCTGAAAACGTGGCCAAAAACAGCAACTCGATTACCGGCCAGTACCTGTCGGGCAAAAAAGCGATTTACATGCCCAAACAGCGCACGCCGATCAATCCAGATCGACGCTTGGTGCTCAAAGGCGCCACCGGCCACAACCTGAAAAACGTCACCCTAGATTTGCCCCTGGGCCTGATTACCTGCATCACCGGCGTGTCCGGCAGCGGCAAGTCCACCCTGATCAACGCCACGCTGTCAAAAATCGCGGCCCAGGAGCTCAACCGTGCCAGCCAAGAATCGGCGCCCTATGAAAGCATTCATGGCCTAGAACACCTAGACAAGGTGATTAACGTCGACCAAAGCCCGATTGGCCGTACCCCGCGTTCAAACCCGGCCACCTATACCGGCCTATTCACCCCGATTCGTGAGCTGTACGCCGGCGTGCCGCTGTCGCGCGAGCGGGGGTATAACGTCGGGCGCTTTAGCTTTAACGTCAAAGGCGGTCGCTGCGAAGCCTGTCAGGGCGACGGCGTGATCAAGGTCGAGATGCACTTTTTGCCCGACGTCTACGTGCCTTGTGACGTCTGCCACGGCAAGCGCTACAACCGCGAAACCCTAGACGTGCAGTACAAGGGCAAAACCATTAGCGAGGTCTTAGACCTCACCGTCGAAGACGCCTTGGCCTTTTTTGAAGCCGTGCCCACCCTGAACCGCAAGCTGCAAACCCTGATGGACGTTGGCCTAGGCTATATTCGTCTGGGACAAAGCGCCACCACCCTATCCGGCGGCGAAGCCCAGCGGGTGAAGCTGGCCCTAGAGTTGTCCAAGCGCGACACCGGCCGCACCCTATACATTCTGGATGAACCCACTACTGGCCTGCACTTTGCCGACATCGCCATGCTGTTAGACGTCTTACAGCGCCTCAAAGGCAAAGGCAACAGCATTGTGATCATCGAACACAACCT
Organism: Neisseriaceae bacterium; assembly: GCA_017989485.1. Taxonomy (GTDB): domain Bacteria; phylum Pseudomonadota; class Gammaproteobacteria; order Burkholderiales; family Neisseriaceae; genus JAGNPU01. The sequence goes on along the minus strand of JAGNPU010000157.1, from coordinate 1,580 downwards.
CGACGTCATCAAAACCGCCGACTACGTGATCGACCTCGGCCCCGAAGGCGGCGACGGCGGCGGCATGATCATCGCCACCGGCACGCCGGAAGAAGTGGCCAAGAACACGAAAAGCTATACGGGCAAATACCTGGCCAAAACCCTAGAAACCAGTCAGGTGAAGCCGGACTAAACCCCAGGCCGAGTGGCGCACGCCCTCGGTCGCCCAAAACCGCGCCGCCACCGACGGCGGGGCTTTATTTAGTACTTTAAACACAACGAGTGAACACAGTGAACACGATGAAAATTGCGATCGCCAACGACCATGGCGGCACCCAATTAAAACACGCCATCCAAAAACACCTGAGCGCCAAAGGCATTGAGGTCATCAACCTCGGCGTCGACGACCACGCCAGCGTGGACTATCCCGACTACGCCAAAAAAGTCACCGACGCCTTAATCGCCGAAGAAGCCGATCTGGGCATTCTGTGCTGCGGCACCGGCATCGGCATGTCGATTGCGGCCAATAAGGTCGCCGGCATCCGCGCCGCCGTGGTCAGCGACACCTTCTCCGCTCAGGCCACCCGAGAACACAACCACAGCAACGTGCTGTGCCTGGGTGAACGCGTCATCGGTGAAGGCCTGGCTTTGTTATTGGTCGACACCTGGCTGGCCGCCACCCCACAGGCCGGCCGCCACTTAGGCCGCGTGGCCAAGCTAGAACGCTAACCCCCACGGCACGCAAAAGGCTAGGACGCGCATACGCCCTAGCCTTTTTTAATCGGCCATCAATGGCCATTGTTTCATCCTCCTCACCGTATTCTGGGCAAAACAACCTGGCATACCACACCCAGACCATCACCGCAGCCACGGGGCCTTATTCAAGCATAGCTGGCGTTCCGGCCATAAACCAGCGCCTACCCTTTACAACACCCCCATAAAAGTCCTATTATAATCATTGATTTACAACTAAGCTAAGATGTACTATCAAAACTCGACGGCATTGACGATTTCATTACCCCTGACTTGAGGTATTCCACATGAACAACATCATCAGTGAATTAAAGCAAAGCGTCCCCCCTCAGCTGCTCTCCGGCTTGGCCACCCGCGTTGGTGAATCAGAAGCCGGCGTCGCCAAAGCCTTAGGCGGTATATTTCCCGCCCTACTGGGCGGCATCTTAAACAAAACCAGCGACCCTGCAGCCCCCGGCACCCTAGACCAGCTCATGGGCCTGCTGAAAACCACCCCTTCAGTCGACAGCTTGACCAGCCAGCCTCAGGCGCTGCTCAACCCCACCGACGAACACAGCGGCCTAGGCGGCATTGCAGGGCAGTTTGTCTCGACCTTCTTAGGCGACAAGACCACGGCCGTCACCGCCCTGATTGCAAAAATATCCGGCCTCAAAAACACCTCAGCCTCATCCCTACTGCAGCTGGCCGCCCCCCTAGTATTGGGCACGCTGGGCAAGAAGGTCAGCGAAGGCAATTTGTCTGCCGATGGCCTGGCCAGCTACTTGGCCACCCAAAAAAGCAACATCATGGCCGCGGCACCGGTCGGCCTCAGCGGCGCCCTAGGCCTTGCCGATGGCCTGGATCAGGGC
>JAGNPU010000156.1 GCA_017989485.1 Neisseriaceae bacterium | reverse complement strand
CAAACCTACACCCCTGTGACGTACGTGATGAATACCTGACCGACTGGCAGGTAGAAAACTGCCCGCAACCGCTGTAGCCTACCCACGATGAAACGTCATCAAAAAAACGAGCCCTAGGGCTCGTTTTCTATCGTGTGCCGACGTTGCTCAGACAAAAGCACCAAACCCCCAAACCAGCCCAAAAATCATGGCCGCCCACGTGGCAAACCCCACAACAAGATTATAAAACTCTTGATCCAATAATTTTTCAAAGGATTTTTTTCGGCCAAAGGCCCGATAACCAACATAGCGCACACCAGCCCCCGTGCCGCCAATCAGAAGCTGGATGACGATTTCGCCCAACACTTCACCTAAAGCCATCGCTTACCCATCCTAATCTCCTAGACCCGCACCAAACTAACGTGGCTGAGATTGTCCAAGCCAATCTATTGAATGGTGAATGGGTCATTACCCTGCCATCGCCAATAGCAAACATGATGTCGCCGTGCTGCGCACGCCGTGGTCATCGTGTATGGCTTACTTTCCTGTATAGACGTATTTTGATCATTACGATACTTATCCACAATGGCTTTACCCGCCACGGTATCATTGATCGTTAGGAGGATTATCCTTTCCAGCCATTTTAAATCTGTTAACGCTTTTTTTTCTTTTTCTTCCTAGAGCCCACTCGCCCTTGCTTAGGAGGCGCCACCGGCTTCAATGCTGTTTTTTCTTTTTTACGAAAAAAATGACGGCAATCTTGCCAATCAATACCTAGCTGCAATCCCCATACCAAAGCAAAAATAATCAAAGCATACATACTCAAGCTAAGATATTTAATGGCACTTCCAGGTGCAACAATCGTCGCGGAACGAGAAATGCAGTAGTTATTAAATGAACATTCATAAAAAGCATAGCCACACGCCATCAAAAGTAAGATCAACACAATGTCAATCTTATGTTCATATATAAATTTAGAGTAATTTCGCAAATTTAACCTCCTAACATAGCACTACCTGCGGCCAAAACAGCCTGCCCCCCTCCCCAAGCGAGCGCAATTGAACTACCTGCTTTCCAGAGTTCGTTCTTAATGGCATCTCCCTTACTCTTTCTTACAGCAGCAACTCTCTTCTTCTTTGTTTTTCTACTTGTTCGTGAATTACACCTCCATCCCTCAGCTTTATCCATATTGATTTTAGAAATATTTACTATACTATTAATCGCTATGCCAGCCATTACTATGGTTTGTGCGTTACTTAAAATATTACTTCCAACCCAGTAAGCCGCAGAATCCTTATTAACACCTATGTAATCATGAGCACCAACTGCAGCACCTAAAATGGCTGAAGCATTCCATGACACCCCATCTATCGTACCGATTAAAAGATCCGTCAGCCAAAATGCCTCTGGCGACAACCCCAACGGGTCAATCCAACTCATCGGGTTAGGCGCATACTGATACACATTCATGCCGCCGGCCAGGCCCACGGGGTCCTGGTTGATGAAGCGGCCTAGGCGTGGTTCATAATAGCGCAGCAGATTATAGTGTAGCCCGGTTTCGGCATCGTGGTATTGGTTTTGGAAGCGCAGCGGCTGATGGGTGGGCTGTACTTGGACCTCTTCGGCCACCTCGCCCCAGGTCTGATACTGGGCATACCACACCAGCTGGCCTTGCTCATTGGTCATCTCGCGCGGCAGGCCAATTTGGTCGGTGTGGCAATAGCTGATGAATGGCTTAACGGCGAGCGTTTCATGCGCTGCGGCGGGGATAAACAGCTGTGCCAAGGGCACATACCCGCCTTCGCGCTGATACACATAGGTGTAGCTGCCGTTATGGTGCTGCTCTTGCAGCAGGCGACTGCCTTCCCACACAAACTCAATCTTTTGTTCGGCGGCCTCAAAACCCACCTTGCTCAAACGACGGCCAAAGGCATCATAGTAATACTGCCACTTTTCTGGCGCCTGATTGGGCCGTTCGATCACGGCCTGACTCAGCTGATTATGGCAGTCATAGCTTAACAGCAGCGACTCACCCGTTGCCTGATGCTCACGGCACACCATATTGCCTAAGTCATCGTAGCGATACAGGACGCCCTGATACTCGGTGACCTTATTGCCCTTGACGTCACGTTGGCTGCTCGCCGCCTGCTCTGCCCTATCGGTGTCGATGATGTTACTGGCCGGATCAAAGGCAAACGTTTCCTGGCCGGCTTGGATGACCCTGTCGATGGCGTCATACACGTAGGCCGTCACCCCAAAGCGGGCATCGGCCACCTGCGTCAGCTGTTGCGCATTGTTGTAACGATATTGACGATGGACCACATCGCGCGCCACCAAAGGCGCCGTTTTGTCAGGACCGCCTAAGCCGCCCACCGCTTGTCTGGTCGCGTGCTGGCTTTGCAATAGGCCCAAGGGGCTAAGCTGGTAATCACTGTTTAAGGCGCCTTGACTGCGCTGCACCTCACGGTGTAAATCATCGCGTTCAATGTCGCTAATGAGCTCGCCATCAAGGTTGATTTGATGCACGTGACCGCTGCCATAATGGAGGTAATTCAGCTGACGGCCATCGGGTAAAATGGTGGTGGTGCGGTTGCCTAGGGCATCATAGCGATACTGGACGACCTTGGCCTGATGCACGTCCAATAATGTGGCTTCTATCGGTCGCGCCTGCCGCTCGGCAAACGACCAGGTGGCCTCACGTAAAATGTGGCCTGCCGTGTCGTAATCAAGCTGAATGAGGCTGTGTTCACTTTGCGCCTGGATCAACTGACCGATGTCATTGTATTGATAAAACCGGGTGCCGCCATACAAGTCATGAGGCGTATGGCTGTCTTCACGAACCAAACGGCCCATGAGGTCACGCTGATACACCACCGTATGCAAAGCCGGTTGGCGCTTGATGTCTAGCTGGCGAGGATCCACCACGCCATACTCACTGGCCTGAACCAGCTCATTGGCCTGATTGTGATGATAGACGCTGACCTGACCATCAAACCCAACCTGCTGAATCAAATTATTCAATCGGTCATACGCTAGGTGATGTTGGGCGCCATTTTCATTCGTTAACGTGGTCAAACGCCGCGCCACGTCATACTCATAGCCAAACACCTCACCCAAGGCATTGCGCCGACGTACGGGCAAATGGTCTAGCCCATATTCATACTCGGTTTGCCGACCCATGCCGTCGGTGTGGCGCAACAAACGGCCGGCCGCATCGTAGACATATTGCTGGCTGCTGCCATCGGGATGACTCACCCGAGTCAAATAACCGTCCTCATCGTACTGGTAGCCATGCTGATGCCCCAGTGCATCGATGAGGGCGGTCATTTGGCCTCGTTCATCATATCGGTATTGCGTGGCCTTGCCGCTACAATCGACGCTGCGCACCAACTGTTTTTGCGCGTTGTACACAAAGGCATTTTGGCCATTGGTGACGTTGGTGATCAACACCGGCAACCCAAATTCATTGTACTCGTAGCGCGTCACCTGATTTTGGGCGTCGGTATGATGCACCAGGTTGCCCACTTCGTCGTAGTTAAAGCTGTGCACGTTGCCATGCGGGTCTATCGCCTCATGGAGGCGATTCTGATCGTCGTAGAGGATTTGGCTCATTTGCTGATCGGGCGTCATGATGCTGGTGACCTGACCGGCCAAATTGTACTGATAGCGCGTGACCCGACCTAGGGGATCGGTCATGGACAAGGCCCGACCCAAATGGTCTCGCTCGGTCAGCATCTGCTCGCCGTTGGCGTAGACATGGCGCACCAGCTCCTGATTGGCGTCAAAATGATATTGCTCTTCGCGACCCAACGCATCGACCACCACGGTATGGTCGGCGTGATAGGCAAACGTCCATGACTCACCCAAATTGGTGCGGTTTTGGATGACCTTGCCCTGAGGACTGTAGTCATCATAGGCATATTGCGAGATCAAACCGGCCGCATCTTCATGCGCCACCATCACCCCATTTTGATAGGTGAATCGACGCCGCACGGTTTCGTCCGGGGCCAATACCGCCCGCAGCATGCCGGCTTCATCATAGTCATACCGCACCAACACCTGCCCCGCGGGGGGCACCGCGCCAAACTCGGGCACGCTGGGCGCCCAGCTCAAAGCCACCAATCTTGGGATCACGTTGGCCTTGACCGATTGCGCCACGTTGGCGAAATGCCACTGGATGTAGCGGTCGCTGCTGTCGATCAGCGCCATCGGCCGATGCGTTTGGGCATCATAAAGCAGGCGAGTATGGTTGCCGTTCTGGTCCAACATGGCCACCAGCACCAAATCCGTTGCCGTACTGCCATCGGGGTCGTCAGCCCCTAGGGTTAGGGGGGCAAACAATAAGTGCTGACGACCATCGACGTTGCTGATGACGAAGCGGCCATTGTCGGCGCGCGCAAAATAAATTTGCTCGGCCTCAACAAACACCGCCTCGGCCACGGGCACATCGTCTTCTAATAGGCTGGGCAGATTAAAATGACGGTTTTGTTCATCAATATAGACAAAATCACCGTCTTCTAAACGCTGTAACCGCTTATGATAGGGCGTTAACCACCCTTGCCCCAACCAGCTGCTGCTGCCCACGTCAGAAAAATACTGGCGCGTCCAATGCAATGGCACCACGCCGTTAAACGTAAAATCGACCTCGTCGTCCAAGACCTTAATGCCCAAGATGGGGTTTACGGGACGACCCACGCCTAAGCCGCACTTACAGGCCACGGGCTTGACCACGTGAGGCCGGCTGCCCTTGCTAAAATTGCCGTTCATCCAAAACATGTCGCCGGTGCGGATGATTTTCTTTTTGCCAATCTTGGTGTCGCTGCTTTTGTCTTTCGGCCAGGCGGCCTTACCGACGGTTCGAGAGACCACCCCCTTGCGTACCCCAACCTGATCGCCTATGGTTTTGGGTGCCTTGCTCTGGTCAAACACGAACGCTGGTTTTTTATTCAGGCGGACGTGTTTGACCACGCCGCCGGCACTGCCTAAGGTGGTGTACAGAGGAAACGGTATGGGCGGAATGACGCCAGGCACGAAACAAAAGTCTGGAACCATACACACGACGCGGTATTGACTGTCCTTACGGGCAATTTTTTGGGTGGCCATCTTAACTCTCTCTCATTCGAATCAGTTCAACAAAGGCCTACGATTAGGCATATTGATACACAAAATCAGACGCCTCAACGTCGATCGTGATGGTGCTCACACGTTCGGCGTCCAAAGACATGGTCAACAACTGGTGGCTGATTTTCGGCAGTACGGTATTGGTCAAAATCGCATCAATCATGCGGCCGCCAGACTCTACTTCGGTACAGCGCGACACGATTAACGACAGTACCTCTGGGCTGTATTGCAAGCTCACCCCATGGTTGGCTTGAAGCCGTTTGACAATGCGGTTCAGCTGTAAGGCCACAATTTTGGCCAACATGTCGTCCGACAAGGGGTAGTAAGGAATCACCTG
>JAGNPU010000155.1 GCA_017989485.1 Neisseriaceae bacterium | reverse complement strand
ACGCACAAAAAAGCCACTTTCTTTCGAAAGTGGCTTTCTCTTACTAATTCTGGTGGCGAATCAGGGACTCGAACCCCGGACCTGTGGATTATGATTCCATCGCTCTAACCAACTGAGCTAATTCGCCTCAAGTAGGATGCGAAATATACCGATTTTTAAAATGACTGTCAACACCCTTTTACAGTTTATGGCAATAATCGCCGTGGCTAAAGCCTAACCAGTTGAAATCTATGTTTTTACCAAAAGCAATGACTTTGAATAATTCGCCCATTTCGTGAGTGGCCAAGAGCTTTTGACAGGCGGCGGTGGCCTGAATATAGCCTAGGCTGTCGGTGGGACCGATTTGCAGGAGTAGGTCGGTCATGCCTAAGTTCAGTAGCCAGTTGGCCTGGGTGGTGTAGCCGATGAGGTCGAGGCCGGCATCGACGCCGGCCTGGGCCATAGCGGTGAAGTTGACGTGGCAGGTGAGGTCGGTGAGGCCTGGGTTGAAAAAGGGGTCGTGCACGGTGTGGTGGCGGTAATGGCCAATCAGCGTGCCCATGCTGCGTTCGGGATGATAATACTGGGCGGCGTCAAAGCCGTAGTCAATCATGATGATGCCGCCGCGCACCAGGCGCTCGCCTAGGGTGGTGATGAAGGCCTGTTGGGCCAGGTGCAGCTCGCTGGTATAGGGCCTAACCTGAGGGGTGATGGCGCTGGCCTCGGCGTAGAGGCTACTGTCAGGGGCTATGGGCATGCTGGCCATTTTAAAACCGTCATCGGTCCAGACCACCCCTTGTTGTACGGGGCCATTGTCCTGCCATTGAATGAGTTCACAGGCCATGGCGTCCAGCACTTCGTTGCCAATTAACACGCCGTCAAAAGCATCGGGTAAGGCGGTTAAGTGGTGGACTTTGTCTGCCATTGTGGGGCATTGCGCCTGTATCAGCTGCTGTTGGCGTTGGGCCAGCTCTGGCGACACTTCAATAATATAGTAGGCGTTTAGGGTGACGGGGCCATCGGCCAGTGCGTTTAAGATGCTCACGGCCAGCTCGCCGGTGCCTGCGCCGAATTCATACACGTTGCCTGCGGTTTGCGGCAATAGGCCTTTCAGCTCTTGTGCCACCGTTTGGCCATATAGCGGCGTCAGGGTCGGTGCGGTGATGAAGTCGCCCGCCGTGCCGATTTTGGTGCTGCCGCCGGTGTAATAGCCATAGGTGGGGGCATATAGGGCCAAGTCCATGTATTGGGCAAAAGACATCCAGCCCTGTTGCTGGTCAAGAGTGGCCTTGATGTGGTCAACGAGGGCGCGGCTGGCGGCCGCGGCGTCGGGGCTAGGCAGGGGCAGATGGGCGTGTTGCGTCATGAGGGTCAGTAATCTCGGTCATTTTGATGAATCATTATAGCCGTCGATTGTTTTTCTGACGAATTGTTGCGATACGGTGATATTTATTAATAGGATACTATGAACTTTATGACAACCCCTAAATAAAGGGGTTTTTTAATGCCTCGTCACTATATATTGCGTTTTTTGTGATAAATAGGCCGAGATCGACAACCCGAAATGGGTAGTGGCGAAAGGTAAAATTGTTTAAGTGGTTGTGAGATAAGTGAATTTTATGCCTATTAGGTTGACGGTGCTTGATTTATTTAATATAGTGCAGGTAAGTGGGGAAAAGTGGGGGATTGTGGGGTAAAATAGCCATAATTCACCGATAGACCCCCAGTCTTTCGAAACTAACCATACTAAAGGATGGCTATGTTTGGTGGTGTGAGCGTACTTAATCTAGACGGCAAAGGTCGTTTGGCGATTCCCGCCAAACACCGGGAAGTCTTGTTGCGCTTGTACTCACAGAGCCTGGTGGTGACGTTGGAAGCGGATGATCACCTGTTGATTTATCCCGAAGACAATTGGCGTGAGGTCGAAGCCAAGCTGTTGAAACTGCCTACGGGAAACCCCGTATTGAAGTCTTATCAACGCTTGGTCCTAGGTCACGCCGAAAACCAAGACATGGACAGCGCTGGCCGTATTCTATTACCAAATCGCTTACGCGAGCGCGTGTCCCTAACAAAAGAAGTGGCTTTAGTCGGAATGGGTAATCGATTTGAGCTGTGGGATGTGAGTCGTTGGGACGAACAAACCACAGCGGCATTGTCTGTTAGTCGTGAAGAGTTGGCTCAGAATTTAGGAGATTTTTCGTTGTGAGTCAATTTCAACACGTCACAGTATTGTTAAACGAAGCCGTTGCGGGCTTAAACATCCAGGCGGATGGCACCTACGTCGACGGCACGTTTGGCCGAGGCGGACACAGCCGCCTGATTTTGCAAAGCTTAGGGCCTAAAGGCCGCTTGGTGGTGTTTGACAAAGACCCACAGGCGATTGCGGTGGCAGAAGCCCTGGCGGCAGAAGACCCTCGTGTCCTAGTGGTGCATCAAGGATTTGCGACGTTTTCTGAATCCTTAGCGGCTTTGGGCATCACAAGCATCAACGGCGCCCTGTTTGACCTAGGGATTTCGTCGCCGCAAATCGACGACGGCAGCCGAGGCTTTAGTTTTCGATTTGATGCGCCCTTAGACATGCGCATGGACACCACCCGCGGCATCACCGCCGCCCAGTGGTTGGCCGAGGCGCCAGAAGACGACATCAGAGAGGTAGTGAAGACATATGGTGAAGAGCGGTTTAATCGCCAGGTTGCAGCAGCCATTGTTGCGCGGCGTGAAGAAAGCCCCATCACAACAACGGGTGAGCTTGCCAAGCTGGTGGCAACGGTCGTCCATACTCGCGACTACAAGCAAGACCCAGCGACGCGGACGTTTCAAGCGATAAGAATTTTCATTAACCGCGAATTAGACGAGGTGGCGGCGATGTTGCCTCAGGCCGTGCGCCATCTGGCCCTGAATGGTCGTCTCGCGGTGATTAGCTTCCACTCACTGGAAGACCGCATGGTGAAGCAGTTCATGAAAAAACATGCCACCCATGCCCCCTTGCCCAAATGGGCCATGGTGAAAGAAGCAGACATGGCACAGCCGCCGCTGACCTTGGTCGGCAAGGCGCAAAAGCCAAGCAAGGCAGAAGTATCTGGTAACCCTCGTTCTCGCTCCGCCGTATTGCGTGTGGCCGAGCGCACCGAAGGTGTTTTTGATGAATAAGTTGAACGTGTTTTTGTTTGTGCTGGTGATTGCGTCCGGCGTGGCGGTGGTGACGGTGCAAGATCGGTCACGCAGCCACACCAGTGAAATCGAGCGCGCGCAAAAAAATGCCCAACTGTTAGATGAACAATTTGCCAGCATGCAGTTAGAGCAGGCAAAGCTGTCCAGTCATGCCAATGTGCAGGACTTGGCGCACCAGCTAGGGCTGTTTGTACCGCCCATCCAAGACGTTAAAGAGATTGACCTGAGATAAGAGTAGCCAATCATGCTGATTAAGAACGAATACAAGCCGCAAATGGTGACAGCGACCCAAGCCAAGAAGCCCACTTCTGGCAATGGGCGCATGTTGCTGGTGCTGTTGCTGCTGGCCGCGGGCTTTACTGCCCTGGTCGGTCGCGGCCTGTATTTGCACACGACCAAGCAAGATTTTCTCTTAAAGCAGGGCAATCAGCGCTTTGTGCGCACCATCCCCATGATGGCCACCCGCGGGGCGATTTTTGACCGCAGCGGCCGGCCGATCGCCTTAAGTGCCCCGACTAAATCTATTTTTGCCACCCCATCCAGCATGCCGGAGCCCACCTACCAAGAGTTGCGTGATCTGGCGGCCTTGCTGGGCATGCCGGTGGCCGAGCTGTCTGAAAAACTCGGTCGTAAAGACCGGGGCTTCGTGTATTTGAAACGGCAAATGCCGATGGACGCGGCCGACAAGATTAAGGCTTTGGGTATTAAGGGCATTTCTTTTCAGCCCGAGTCTAAGCGTTTCTACCCTACGGGCGACCTGTTTGCCCACGTCATCGGCTTTGCCGGCCTTGATGGCCACGGCCAAGAAGGGTTGGAGCTGGCTCGCGATACGATGTTGACCGGTACCGATGGGGCCCGCATGGTGTTGCGCGACAACCGTGGCAACATTGTCGATAATTTAGACTCACCGAACAACAAGCAGCCGCTCAACGGTCAGGACATGGTGCTGTCCTTGGATCAGCAGATTCAACTGCTGGCCTATGACGAATTGAATAAGGCCGTCACCAAGCACAAGGCCAAGTCTGGCAGTGCCGTGGTGTTGGACGCGAAAACGGGCGAAGTGTTGGCCTTGGTCAACGCCCCCACGTTTGACCCGAGCCAGCCTGGCACGGCCACCCCAGACATGCGCCGTAACCGTGCCGTGACCGACATGATCGAGCCCGGCTCGACCATGAAGCCGTTCCCCGTGGCGTTTGCCTTGGATGAGGGTAAGGTGACCCCGAACACGTTGATGAATACCCAGCCGTACAATATTGGGCCTAACCGCGTGCGCGACACCCACGATTACCCTAGCTTAACCGTGCGTGGGGTGATTCAAAAATCGTCTAACGTCGGCTCAAGCAAAATGTCGGCGATGTTTACGCCAGAACAAATGCACCAATTTTATAAATCAGTCGGTTTTGGCAGCAAAACCGGCTCGACCTTCCCCGGCGAGAGCCCAGGGATGGTGCGTCATTGGCAGGGATGGCGGCCCTTTGAGCAAGCCACCATGTCTTTTGGCTATGGCATCCAGGTGAATTTATTGCAGCTGGCGCGCGCCTACACCGTGTTCACCAACGATGGCAAGCTGGTGCCGGCGACCTTCTTGAAGCAGGATAAGGCGCCAGAGGGCGTACAGTTGATTAAACCGGAGACGGCCCAGGCCATCCGCGAAATGATGGTGTCGGTGACGGAAAAAGGCGGCACGGGCACGCGCGGTTCGGTGGAGGGTTTTGACGTGGCGGCGAAGTCTGGCACGGCGCGTAAATTAGTCGATGGCCGTTATTCTGCCACCAAGCACACGGGGATGTTTATTGGCTTTGCACCCGCCCAAAACCCTAGGGTGATTGTGGCGGTGCTGATCGATGAGCCGTCTGACAATGGGTATTATGGCGGCGTGGTGGCGGGGCCGCCCTTTAAAGAAATTTTGAGCAACAGCTTAAGAATCCTGGGCGTGGCGCCCACCAAGGCGACGACCAAGGAGTCTTTGTAAGCACTATTAACGAATAAAGAGCACACATGATTAGCCAATTGACCCCCTTACAATCATTTGATTTAACGGTATTGTCATCCTTTAAATCAAAACATGCTCGCCCCGTCATGGACAGCCGTAAGGTGACCGCTGGCGACATATTTTTGGCCTGCCCAGGGGGCAGTGCCGATGGACGGGATTATATTGCCGCAGCCTTAAAACAGGGTGCGGCTTTTGTGCTTTGGGATGATGCGGGTGATTTTGTCTGGCAAGACGCCTGGCAGGTGCCGAATTTGGCGGTGACGGGACTGGCCGATCAGGCCGGTTTGGTGGCCGCTTATTTGTTGCATGAGCCTGCTC
>JAGNPU010000154.1 GCA_017989485.1 Neisseriaceae bacterium | reverse complement strand
CACCGGATCGGCGACCGTGCCCAGGGATTCTGGCGGATTAGACGAGCCGACGGGGACGCGTGCGGGGGTGCTGACTTTGGGAATCAAAATGCCTATGGTGTTGCCTTTTGCCATGATGGGTCTCTCTACAACGGTTAGGTGGGTGTGAAGGGGTTAATCGCAGCGTAAGTCACTGCTGGCGCGTGGGGGCGACAAGAACAGTTGATATGCACAACTTTGCGGTGTGGGCGTCAGGTGTCGGGTTAGTTTTAAGCCGTGGTCATAGTGACAGGTGACAAACACCGGCTTATGTTGCTCGGGTGTGTTCTCGGGCCAAAGCGTGAGGTCCCGCCATAGGAGGCGGACTTCATGGGCACTGATGGCAATGCGCTCTGGTTTGAGTGCGGCGTAGGCCTGAGGGTTGCTGGGGTCGCCGTGACCAGTGCCCACGCGGGTTAGGGTAAAGCTGGGCACATTGGGGCCTAGCGACAGCACCTGCGGGCAGACCGTGGCGGCAGGGGCGGACAATGGCAGGAGGACACCGAGGAGAAAGGCCAGGCGGGCCGCGACAACAGAGCAGGAGTGCATGGCTATGGCCTTGGCTGAGGGCCCAGGTTGTCCTGGGTTTCGATGACGGAAAAGGCCTTGGCATTGTTGCTGGGATCGTAATGACTGCCGTCTTTATTGGTGGGCTTCACCCGAATCGGACGAATGCCGACGGCCTCACGATCGCGCCACTGGTCGATGACATAAATGCTGTCCTCGTCTTGGCTGATGTAAATCGCGGCGTGCTTTCTGCCCTTAAGGGGGTAACGGCCATTGACAAAGGTGGCAATGGCCGTGCCTTTTTGGATGTTGGGATTGCCAAAAACGACGGCACCTTCACGCCATAGGCTGGTGTGGGGCACGCTCATGGTGTTCTGGAGTAAGGCCACGCATTCTGCAGTGCCAATCAGGGCATGGCCTTCCAGCGAGTCTGGGTTGGGGTGAATAAAAGGCATTAACAGTCCTTACATTCGTTTAGTAATGACAAAGAGGGCGGAATCGGAATAAAGGCCGTCGCCGCCGGCTCTTGGCCTAGGGCTTTAGCCGCCGCAATCTGAGCGCCGCGTTCCGCTCTGGCAATGTGTCGCAGCTGGCACTCATCAATGTTTAACTCATGGGCCAGCGTCACTCGATAGGTGCAGCTAAGGCGTCTGCTGTCGACGTCGATGTGGATGGTGTCTAGGGTTAAATCCTGGCACAGGCCGATGTTGTCTTCGGTTTTAAGGTAGACAAAGACGGTTTCCACCGGCAGTTGTAGTTCGATGATTTGTGAGGGCACGGCCTTGGCCGCCACCATATTGGTTAAGCGTATGGTGTACACATGGTTCGGTTTGGGATGGGTAAACTGAAGGTCGGGGTGCGCGTCGTTCCAATAATGCATGCTGAAATCTTGCGGCATCAGCGGGTGGCGCTCCTCTTGCCAGACCGCATCTGCGGTGCCTGCCAAGGGATAACGTTCCAGCCAGGAACGGCCATAGACGCCAAAGCCTTCTGTGCCAATGTCTTGGCTTAAGTCGTTAATCGGTCGTTCCAGCGCAAAAATTTGTGCCGCTGGCAAGAGGTTTTTTTGATTGAAGCGGCTTAGGTAGGGCTTGGCGTACCAGCCCACCCCGATGGGGTTGGCTGGGTAAATGTGATGATCGTCTGCCCATTGCTGGGTGCCGCCGTGGGCGTATTCATATTTTAAGGGCAGGCTGGTGATGGGCGTTGGGTCGGTCAACGACCAGCCCAAGGGTTCTTTTTGCCAAAAGGTTGGGCCGCGCACGGCCAATGCTTTTTTACGTTCACCAATTTGCATGACCACGCCAAATTGCTTACAGGGTTTATCCTGCGGGGCATAAGCCGTGGCGTTGATGATGACGTCTAGATAGGGTTTATAGGGCACGGTGTCGCAGCCCTGGCGCACGCTGGTGTGCTGCGGATCGCCGTAGTGCTCGTCTGCAAAGGCCAAAGGCTGTTGTTTGGCGGCAAAGGTGAGGGCGCAATGACCGCTTTGAGGGTCTATGGTCATGTCGTAGCTTATCTTTGCCACCACGGTGTGGTAGGCCGCGTCCAAGGCGTCAAGGCTAAAGATGTTTTGGGCGGGAAAGCCGGTTAGGTTGTCCAGTTCGAATAAGGCCATGATTTAGTTAATGTCCACTTTGTTGCCGTTGAGTTCGACCTTAGACGAGCCTATGAGGACAATTTTTTTGCCGGTGATGGCAATGTTGCCATTTTTTTCTAAGGTGATGGCGGCGTTGCCACACTGTAAGGTCATCTTGGTGCCGGCCGAAATGGTGACGTTTTTGCCAGCGTTCAGGCTGATGTTTTTGCCTGCGGCGGCGCTGAAAATAAGGCCGACGTTGTGGCTCTCAATCGCCCCCACGTTGGTCATCCAGCCCGCACCGACGTTGAGCATATAACCCATGCCGATGTTGGTCATTTGGCCTAGACCAACGTTGGCCAAAGAGGTTAAGTCCACGGTTTCTTGTTTGTGGGCGCCAATGTGGGACACCTCGTTGGCGCCGATGGATTTGTTGCGATTGGCCCCTACATTGAGTGCCTGATTGACACCAATGCTGGTTTGTTGGTCGAGGGCGACGCTTAAGGCCTGATTTTTGCCGACGTGAGTGGCTTGATCATCACCCACGGCGAGGGCTTGGTTTTTGCCAATGCTGACGCTTTCGTCGAGGGCCACGGCTTCTTTACGGTTTTTATTCACCGTAATGGTTTCGTCGAGGGCCACGGTTTCGGTACGGTTTTGGTTGATGGTAATGGTTTCATCTTTTTCAACCGTTTCAGTACGAAAGCCGACCACGGTGACGGTTTCGTCGTTGCCAATGGTGGTGGTGCGGTCATGGTTGACGTCACGCGTTTCGTCATTTTTGACTAAGGACGTCAGGTCTTTTTGGGCCTGGAAGTTGACCAGCTCGGTGCCGGCGGTGTCGTTAAACATCAATTCGTTAAAGTTGGCGTCGGGGGAGTTAAAGCTTTTGCTTTTGATGCCCGACTGTTTGGCGGCGTCTGGAAAGCCCCAGGGGGGATTCATCGCGCTGTTGTATAAGCGGCCAACCACCACCGGGCGGTCTACGTCGCCATTAATGAAGTCGACCAAGACCTCTTCGCCGATGCGGGGGGTGTTGATCGAGCCGAAGCCCGAGCCTGCTGAGCCTTGAATCACCCGTATCCAGTTGGAGCTGGTTTCATTGCGCTCGCCGTAGCGATCCCAATGAAATTGAACCTTAATGTCGCCATATTCATTGGTGTACACCTCTTCGCCTGCGGGGCCGGTGACGGTGGCGGCTTGGATGCCCACCACCTGCGGTTTTTGGGTGTACATGGGGGCGCGGTAGGGCAGATTGCTGGGCAGGCAGCAAAAGTCGATGCGAAAGTGGCCCATATTGCCGCTGCTGGCGTAGCCGGCCTCTTCGAACGTGTATTCGGCCGACAGAATCAAATACTCTGTATTAAAGGCAAGATGATTGTGGGCGCTGAGGTGGAATAAATGGCCGGGGGCGATGGTCAAGGCATTGCCGCTGGCTTGAATCAGCTTGGTTTGGCTGTTGACGGCTTCGCTGCGAATCTTGCTGTAGTTTTTGGCTTCGGCCACGTCGCCAAAGCCGGCATAGAACTCATAAATTTCGGTTTGGGTGCCGGCAAAGTCATGGACGGAATCCGAGGCCTGCATGGCCACCTTGGCATTCTGGTAATTGTATTCTTGTACCGTGTACTGCTTGGTTTTGAGAGAGTTAAACTCTTGCCATTGGTCGATGTAAGCCATGCTGGGCGTCCCCGCAGCATGCTGTCTGGAGTGATAGCGCAAAGTCGGGTTCCCTAAGACGGGGGCATGAGCGGACACGTCGTCAACCAATACCAGCGTGTGGTCTCCCTCTTTGTGTTCAAAGTAATAGTAAATGCCTTCTTGTTCAAATAGGCGATTCAAAAAATCAAAGCTGCTTTCCTGATACTGAACGCAAAACCCCCATGGCCGATAGTCTTGGTTACATTTGATTTGGTAATTCAAGCCGAAACCATCCAGTAGTTCGGTGGCAATGTCGGTGACCGACTTGTCCACAAAAATACGGCTGTCTACGTTTTGGGTTAAATACCATAGGCTGGGTTGTAGGGTGCAGTAATAAAGGCATTGTTGCTGGTCATCGCCGTCTTCACCGGCATAGCCAAAGTCGGTAATCAAACCGTTTAAACAGCGAGGGGTATCGCCTAGGGTCAGGATGTCTAAGGTCATTTTTTGGCCAATTAAGGCATTGCAATCGATATTGGCGTCTTTTGAAGACAATATGACGTTAAAACAAAACAACCGTGAAATATGCTCTTTGCCCTGCATGCTTTTAAAAAGCAAAGTGTCTGGCGCCAGTGGCGTGTGGGCAACAACCGTTCTATTCATTACTGTGACCTTATTGTGAATTAAAGCATGATCTGCCGGGCGGGCTGATTGCCTGGGTCGGCGGTGACCATATACTTTGATAAATTAAGTGAATGCTTTTTGTTCTTGGCTTGGTCGTTGGGGAAGACAAGGTCAATCGATATGAGGAAAGCCTTATAGGTTGCCTCATGGAAGACTTTGTTTCGGCCAATACCAGTGTGTCATCCTGATTTTTCTTCAAGCGTGCTCGTTGGCTCAGCAGGGCAGTTTTCTTTGTTAATACTATTATATTAACGTCATTATTTAATTCTATTTGTATATTATTGATAGTTTATGACTCAATAAATATTTTGTCAATAAATGACATTATCTTTAAACTTTGTTGTTTGCATTTTTTATTTCAATGATTTTAAATGGTATTTATGAAAATAATAATATTTATAATGATTAATTTTATACTTAATATGTATGTTTTTTATAAAATTAAAATATTTATTATGAATAATATGTTTTATGTCAACAAGGTTTAGGATCAACTTTTAAAATAGTTGTATGGTATAAGGTAAGCGGTGTATGATGCTTGACTAATATTGGAAAAATAAAATTAGTATCTATTTTATATATTGATTTTAAAAGATTTATTTTGTCATGTTCGATTTTTAGGTTGGTTATTATTTGGAAGGCATTGGCTTTTTTATATGAAATTTAAATTATTTACAGTGCTTGCGTTGATTTCTTTGGGCTTGGTTGGTTGTGCTTCTGACCGCAAGCCACCTAAAGAATCTGATGAGAGTGGCAATAAGATTAAACTCAGCGTATTGGTGGCTGAGGACGTTAATCGAAGTATTTCTGGACGGCCTTCACCGGTGCGTTTAGACGTATATCAGCTGACGGCCAATCATGAATTTAATCAGAGTGACTACTTTGATTTGGCAGATAATGCCGAGGAGTCCTTAGGGGATAAATTGATTCAGCGCGATCGCCACATGGTTCGGCCAGGTGCGCTCATGAATTTAACCATGCAGTTGGATTCGCACACGAAGTACGTTGGCATTGTGGCGGGCTACCGAGAGTATGACGAA
>JAGNPU010000153.1 GCA_017989485.1 Neisseriaceae bacterium | reverse complement strand
CCTTAGGGCTGCTTTTTTTATGGGCGGGGCAGTTGCATAAAAAAGCGGCTAAGTGGTATACAGATAAAAATAAGTTATGTTATAGTGTAACGAACCGTGCCCAGCACAGAATTTAACCCATGATTTTAACCCAGAATAAGAGAGTGTTATGATGCGGATTGCGCCTTTGTTATTAAGTGGTTTGGCCCTGGCCTGTGGGGCTCAGGCCTTGGCCCATGCCCACTTTTCCCCCAGTACCGTGGCGCCAGGCTACGCTGGCCCGATGGCGATACACATCGGCCATGGCTGTGATGGTCAGGCGACCGAGCGCTTAACCCTATACGTGCCTGAACAGGTCACGGTGACGCCGATGGCCAAGCTGAACTGGCAGGTCAGCAGCAGTGAAGTCAGAGGGCGGGTGACCCAAATCGTATGGTCGGGCAGCCATTTGCCCAACGACCAAAAAGATGAGTTTGCCTTTCATCTTGTGGCACCCAAGAGCATTGGTGCCGTGGCCATGGCGGTGAAACAGGAGTGTGCCAATGGCGAACTGTTCTGGCAGGAGACGGCGGCCAAGTCTCGCTTCCCCGTGGCGCGCTTTCAGGTGAGTGCCGACGCCATGGCGGGTGTGGCCGATGCCCACGACCACGATCATGAGCATCATGACCATGACCACGATCATGACCACGATCATGACCACGATCACGACCATGATCATCACGACCACGATCATCATGCGCATTAGCTAGATTAAAAAGCCGCCGGCACTGATGCCGGCGGCTTTTTTTTGCTCAGGCGCTTAGGCGAGGTCTTGGGCCAGAACGGCCTGCCATAGCCGTTTGACTGCGGCGTAATGGCCCAGTAGCACGTCATCGACTTGTGCCATAGGCCGATCGCGCAGGTGGCTGTCGTGTTGGACGCTGCGATAGTAGCGATAGGCCAGCCGGGCGGCCGTGGCCATTTTTGGGTCGATGAGGCCAGCGTCCGCCGCCATGGCCAGCAGGGCGATGTTGCCATAGTTGCGGGTTAAGTGGGGATGGTTGTGGGCATGTTCTAAGATTAAATACTGCACCAGAAACTCAACGTCGACCACGCCGCCGCGGGCATACTTCACATTGTCGAGCAGCGGCGGATGGGTGGCGAACATTTTTTCCCGCATGGTGATGATTTCACGGCGCAGCGCCTGGATGTTACGCGGGCGCGTCAGCACGTCGTGGCGCAGCCGTTCCACCGCCTGGCCCACCGCAGCGTCGCCGCAAACAAAGCGGGCGCGGGTAAGGGCCTGATGTTCCCACGTCCAGGCGTCTTGTTCTTGATAGCGCACAAAGGCGTCTAGTGACACGCAGGGCATGCCGGCGTCGCCATTGGGGCGCAGGCGCAGGTCGATTTGGTATAAAGACCCTGCGCCCGTGGTGCTGGACAGCCAGTTGGTGATGCGTTGTACCGCACGAGAATACAGTTCTAGGGCGTCTGGGTGGTCGTCTTGAAACACAAATACCAGGTCTAGGTCGGAGGTGTAGCTCAGCTCTTTGCCCCCGAGCTTGCCGTAACCAATGATGGCAAAACGAGGGGTGTCGCGGTGCTTCTTGGGGAGGCTTTGCCAAACATGAAACACGGTGGCCTCAAGTATGGTGTCGGCCAACAGCGTCAGCTCGTCCGAGAGGCTTTCGATAGACCACACCTCGGCCAGATCTTGGACGGCCAGGCGAAAGACCTGGGCGTGTTTGAAATGGCGTAGCGTGTCCATTTTGGCCTCAACGTCTTGGCCGCAGGCATGTAAGGATAAAAATAAAGACTCTTTCAGCTTGGCCCAATCGTATTGCTCCTTAATGATGTTGGCATTAAGAAGCTCATCCAGTAAGATGGGGTGTTGCATGATGTATTGCGCCATCCATTGGCTGTGCGACATCAGCCTGGCCAAGGGGGCTAGGGTTTCTGGGTGTTCGTGTAAAAACGCGATGTAAGAAGAGCGCCGTCCTATGCTTTCTAAAAAATCAAATAGGCGTAGGGCGCAGGCCGTGGGCTGCGTGGTGTGGCTGGCGGCTTCAAGCAGCAGGGGCACCAGGGCGTCAAAGCGAGGCTGGGCTCTGGCGCTGAGGTTTTGGTATTTGTGGCTTTGGCGTAAGGCCTTGATGCGGTTGATGATGATGGCAGAGTCAAAACCATGCGCCAGCAACAGCACTTCTTGGGCCTCTTCTTCCGCCTTAGGCTGCCACAATAAGGCCAGAGGATGGGTGGTTTTTTGACCGTGTTCCGGGGTGTCCAGCAGGTCATTAAAAACGTGGCTGACAAACTGGCGGTGTTGGTTTAACACCTCAAGAAAGGCGGGGTAGTCGGCAAAGCCCATGCTGTGGGCAATATTCGCCTGAGCGTCGGCGCCTTCGGGCAGGTTTTGAATTTGTTGGTCGTCCACGTATTGGAGACGATGTTCCAACATGCGCAAAAACCGATAGGCGCTGAGCAGGCCTAACTTCGTGTCCTCCTCTATCATTTGATGCTCGGCGAGGGCCATCAGGGCTGCTTGGGTGCCTTTAATCTGCAAGGACCGAACCTTGCCGCCGCGAATCATTTGAAAAATTTGCACGATGAATTCGACTTCACGAATGCCGCCGGCGCCCAGCTTGATGTTGTCGAGCTTGTCTTTGCGGGCGACTTCGGTGCGAATTTGCTGGTGCAGTGAACGCATGGCTTCATAGGTGTCAAAGTCTAGGTATTTGCGAAACACAAAGGGGCGCACCAGGTTTTGAAGGCCGTTGTCGCCGGGCGTGACGACTCTGGCCTTAATCCAGGCGTAACGCTCCCATTCTCGGCCTTGGGTGATGAGGTATTTTTCCAAGGCGGTTTCGCTCAGGACCAAAGGGCCTGCGTCGCCGTTGGGGCGTAGGCGCATGTCGACGCGAAACACCTGGCCTTCTTCGGTGATGTCGTGCAATAAGGCAATCAGCTTTTGGCCGACTTTGGTAAAAAATTCTTGGTTGCTTTTGACCTTAGGGCCGGTGGTGTCACCGGCCTCGGGATAGGTAAAAATCAGGTCGATGTCGGAAGACACATTGAGCTCGTGACCGCCCATTTTGCCCATGGCAATCACGGTCAGCTGTTGCGGTGCGTGGCTGTATTGGCCGATGGGCTCGCCATAGGTTTTGGTCTGTTGCTGATGGGCAAAGCTCAGGCCAATGTTGATGGCAAACTCGGCCAGCTGGGTAATCGTGAGGGTGACCTCATCCAAGGGCGCCCAAAGGGCCAGGTCTCTGACGATTAAGTGGGCCAGAACATGTTGTCGCAGTCGGCGCAGCTGTTTTTTGAGTTCGGCTTCGTTTTCGTCGGCGCACAGGCTTGCCCAGGGGGCATAGTCTTCCAGAAAGGCCTGATCTAGAGGTCGGTCTAGACGGTGTTTGAGGGCATCCATGTCTAAACGGCCGCTGTGCATGAGGCGGGTGAAGAAGGGGGAAAAGTCAGCCGCTTGGGCCAAGGCCTGAGCAATGGGTAAGGACATAGGGTTGCCTATTTGGGAAAACAAAATAAAATGGAAAGAAACGCTTCAACACATGGGCCTAGGGCGCTGCGCCTAGGCCATGGACGATCACACCAACATCATCAAACAAAAAAGGAAATTGGGCAATGGATAAAATCAAATTAGCGGCCGTACAAATGGTGTCCAACCATGATTATCCCAGCAACTGGGCCAAAATGCAGACGCTGGTGGAAGAGGCGGCACACCAGGGGGCACAACTGGTTTTATTGCCCGAATACTGGCCTATTTTTGGCCGTACCGATCAAGACAAGCTGGCCCTGGCCGAGCCGTTTGGTTCTGGGCCGATACAGTCGGCATTGAGCCAGCTGGCACAGCGCTTGGGCATTGTCCTCATGGCGGGCAGCATTCCTTTGCAAAGCAAGCACGCCACGCATGTGCTCAATACCTTATTGACCTATGACGCCAGCGGCGCCTTAGTGGGGCGCTACGACAAGGTGCATCTGTTCGGTTTCAGCGGTTTGGGTGAGCGTTACGATGAGGCGGATTCGATTTTGCCGGGCACCAAAACCCCTGAGTTGAGTGTGTTTGATGGCCGGCTGCAGGTGGCGCAGGGCATTTGTTATGACCTGCGTTTCCCAGAGTTTTTCCGCGTGCAGGCACCGTTTGACCTACTGGTGTTGCCTGCCGCTTTTACCTACACCACGGGCAAGGCCCATTGGGAAATTTTGCTGCGCGCCCGGGCGATCGAAAATCAGTGCTACCTATTGGCCAGCGCGCAAGGCGGCCAGCATGAAAATGGCCGCCGTACCTTTGGTCACTCTATGCTCATCGACCCTTGGGGCGAGGTCATCGACGTATTGCCCGAAGGAGAAGGCCTGGTGATGGGCACGATGAGCATGCCGCAGCTGCAGTCTATCCGCACGCGGCTGCCGGCCTTGAAACACCAAACGCTGTCGTTGGCCTCGTTGAAATAGTGCGAAAGTGTGGCTTTTATTGGTGGGGGGCTTTATGATTAGGGCCTACGTTTTTATTCTTTAAAAGGCTTTACATGTCGTCACCCTTTGATTTGGCATCTACGCAGCTATTGGCCCAAAACCAGCTGGCACAATCGCATTTAAGTGCGGCTTTAGGCCTGATTGGCGCCCACCAAGTTGATTATGCCGACCTTTACTTTCAACACACGATTAATGAGAGCTGGCAGTTAGAGGAAGGCATTGTTAAGGCCGGCAGCTTTAACATCGATCAGGGCGTTGGCGTTCGCGCCGTCAGTGGGGACAAAACCGCATTTGCCTATGCCGATGCGATTAATGAAGACAGCCTGCAGCAGGCGGCTTTGGCCGTGCGTGCCATTGCGCTGGCGGGGCAGTCGCATACTGCGGCAGTGCCCACCAGACAAAGCAGCCGTCAGCTGTACGCACCGAATAACCCGATTTTGTCTTTGGATGCCGCACAAAAAGTGGCGTTGCTGACGCAGCTAGACCAAATGGCCAGGGCCGCAGATGTGCGGGTGACCCAGGTCATGGCCAGCCTGTCGTGTGAATACGATACCGTGTTGATGGCCCGTTTAGATGGGCAACAAAATGCCGATATTCGGCCTTTGGTGCGGGTGTCGATTACGGTGATTGTGGCCCAGAATGGCCGCAAGGAGCAGGGCAGCAGCGGTGGCGGCGGCCGCTTTGGCTTGGGGTATTTTAGCGAAGAAAAACTGGCTGAGTATGTGCATCTGGCGGTGACTCAGGCCACGACCAATTTAGAGGCCAAGCCGGCACTGGCAGGCGAAATGACGGTGGTGTTGGGCAACGGCTGGCCGGGCGTGTTGCTGCATGAGGCGGTGGGCCATGGCTTGGAAGGGGATTTTAACCGCAAAGGCACCAGCGCGTTCAGCGACAAAATGGGCCAGCGTGTGGCCGCCAAGGGCGTGACCATCGTCGACGATGGCACCTTGAGCGAACGCCGAGGGTCTTTAAACATGGACGACGAGGGCAATTTGACGCAGGCCACCACGCTGATTGAAGACGGTGTGTTGGTGGGCTATATGCAGG
>JAGNPU010000152.1 GCA_017989485.1 Neisseriaceae bacterium | reverse complement strand
TAGGCCCATCGACGATCAAAGGATTGATGGTGTCGACTGAGGTTATTTTAAGCCATGCGTTGGCTTATGCCAACGCATATTGATTAATGATCACGGCCATTGTGGCGGTTAAATTAAGGATGAGGGTCATGGGTTGGGCATGGTTGCCGATACTTTGGGCCATTGGCATCATGCTGTTGGTGGTGCTGTTGCAGATGAAAACCCGTCATTTAATCCGAGCGTTGAGGACGGACGAGGGGCTGTATCAGCAGGCGGGGCGGCCCAGCTGTGATTATTTTTGGGTCAGCTTATGGCAATGGCGCAATCATGATTTGCTCTATTGGATTGCTCGCCATGCCAGCCTGCCACCACACCTGGCTCAGGATGTGCCTGATTACCATGACATTAGGCGCCTGTGCCGAGTGTATCTGTGGTGAGAACGGACTGCCTTGCTGACCATTATTGGCTACTGTTTGGTTCAGCTAGGATTGGCCCTCGTCACGCTGCTGGAAGGGCGTTAGCTTCTACAAGCTGTCTAAGATGGCCTTTGTCTATTGAGTTTTCTGTCCGAATGCCGTAAAAAGGTAGTCAGATGTCGCTCAGCAATGGGCCTCTTTTTTTTATGGGTCATGCTTGAGCCTTGCGCCGGCATGGCCATATGGACGCATCGATTCGGATGGGGGCCAAAAGACACCCCAACGAGAGTCGCCGACCCAATAGACCTTTACCCAAAGGGCTGTTATCCCTCTGCCGGATGACCTATGACCATTACCCATGGTGGTGACCACAGCAGGCATTACCCCTAATCGCCAGCTGCGTCTGTTTGTTTATTTAAGGAACTGCAGGACGAACCACGAAGCGTTCGCCTGCCTAAAGGAATCAGCATGCCACAATATCGTTCAAAAACATCCACTCATGGCCGTAATATGGCTGGTGCACGCGCTTTATGGCGTGCCACTGGCATGACAGACACTGATTTTGGCAAACCCATTATTGCGATTGCCAACTCATTTACCCAGTTTGTGCCCGGTCACGTGCATTTAAAAGACCTAGGTCAAATGGTGGCTCGTGAAATTGAGGCTCACGGGGGTGTGGCCAAAGAATTCAACACTATTGCCGTTGATGACGGCATTGCCATGGGCCATGGCGGGATGTTGTACAGTCTGCCCAGCCGTGACCTGATTGCCGACTCGGTAGAGTATATGGTCAATGCCCACTGCGCCGATGCGCTGGTGTGTATTTCTAACTGCGACAAGATTACCCCAGGGATGTTAATGGCCGCCATGCGCCTGAATATTCCGGTGATTTTTGTGTCTGGTGGGCCCATGGAAGCGGGTAAAGTCATCAGCATCGACAACCAAATTCGCAAGCTGGATTTGGTCGACGCCATGGTGGATGCCGCCAATGACAAAATTAGCGATGCCCAAGTAGACGAAACCGAGCGTTCGGCCTGCCCAACCTGTGGCTCTTGCTCTGGCATGTTTACCGCCAACTCGATGAACTGTTTGACCGAGGCCTTAGGCCTGTCATTGCCAGGCAACGGCTCGCTATTGGCCACGCACGCCAAGCGTAAAGGCTTGTTCCTAGAAGCCGGCCGCACCATTGTGGACTTGGCCAAGCGCTATTACGAGCAGGACGACGCCAGCGTGCTGCCACGCAATATTGCCACCAAAGAGGCTTTTGAAAACGCCATGACCTTAGACGTGTCTATGGGCGGCTCGACCAATACGGTGTTACACCTGTTGGCGGCGGCTTCTGAAGCGGGTCTGGATTTCAAGATGAGCGACATCGACCGCATCAGCCGTAACGTGCCGTGTTTGTGTAAAGTCGCCCCCTCGACGCAAAAATACCATATGGAAGACGTGCATCGCGCCGGTGGGGTGATGGGGATTTTGGCCGAGCTAGACCGTGCCGGTTTAATCCACAACCATTTGCCAACCGTCCACAGCCCGAGCATGGCCGCCGCATTCAAACATTGGGACATCATGGTGAACGATGCCGACTCAGAGGCGCATCAGCGCTTCTTGGCGGCCCCCGGCGGCATCCGTACCACTCAGGCCTTTAGCCAAGACCGTTATTACCCTAGCATCGACAATGACCGTGCCGAAGGCTGTATCCGTGATTTGGCCCACGCCTATTCACAAGATGGTGGCCTGGCCGTGCTGTATGGCAATATTGCCGAACGCGGCTGTATTGTGAAAACCGCCGGCGTAGATGACAGCATTCTGAAATTTACCGGCCGCGCCCGCGTGTTTGAAAGCCAAGACGATTCGGTGGCCGCCATTTTGGCCGATCAAATCGTGGCCGGCGACATCGTGATCATTCGCTACGAAGGCCCTAAAGGCGGCCCTGGCATGCAGGAAATGCTGTACCCAACGTCTTACCTGAAGTCTAAAGGGTTGGGTAAGGCTTGTGCGCTGTTAACCGACGGCCGCTTCTCTGGCGGCACCTCAGGCCTGTCGATAGGCCATGCCTCACCTGAAGCAGCAGAAGGCGGTGCCATCGGCCTGGTGCAAGAGGGCGATACGGTTGAGATCGACATTCCTAACCGCACCATTCACCTGGCGGTGACCGATGCCGAGCTGGCGGCACGCCGTGATGAGATGAATGGCCGTGGCAAGCTGGCATGGAAGCCGGTGAACCGTGAGCGTTATGTGTCTGCCGCTTTGCGTGCCTATGCGGCGTTGACCACCAGCGCCGATACCGGTGCCGTGCGAGACGTGAGCCAGGTCGAAAAATAAAGCTTAAGGCCAGGCTAAGCCCACCGTATCACTGTGTTGATGCGGTGGGCTTTTATTGTGTGGTGGCAACAGGCAATAGGGGCACCCCTCAAAAATACGGATGACATCATCAGGCTTATGCGTTATTTTTATGAATAAAGCATAAGGAGGCCGCATCATGAGCAAACTATTTTGGGTTTACATTCTGGCCAATAAGCAGCGCAGCATCATGAATATTGGCTATTGCACCGACTTGGCCCAGCTGGTGGCCAGCCATCAGCAGCTGACTGGGGCGTCGTTTTACGCCAGCCATCAAACCATATTCTTGGTCTACGCCGAGCCGCATGACGATGAGGAGATGGCGGCGTTACGGGCCAAGAAAATCAAAAAATGGCCACGGTCGTGGCGTATCGCCCTGATCGAAAAGGAAAACCCCGGCTGGTTGGACCTGTCTTTAAACCTAAGCGGCTAGAAGCGGCTGGCTCATTCAGGCTATAATCTGGGTTTGATGTCGCCTTAAAGGGCCGAGCATGTCCCCAAATCATCGTATTCATGTGGTAGGCGCCTCCGGTAGCGGCACCTCAACCTTGGGGGCGGCCCTGGCGCAGCGCTTGAGCTGTCCGTTCGTCGATGCCGATGACCACTATTGGCGCCAGGACACGCCGCAGCCGTTTAGGGTGAAACAGGCACCGGCAGATCGGGTGAACGGCATTCGTGCCGTATTGACGGGCCATTCACGCTGGGTGCTCAGTGGTTCCTTATACACCTGGGGGCAGGACTTCATCCCTGAGTTTACCCTGGTGGTGTTCCTATACCTGGCGTCCGAAGTGCGCATGGCCAGAATACGGGCGCGCGAGCGGGCTCGCTATGGTGATCGGGTGCGGGAAAGGGGCGATATGTATGCCCACAGCCAGGCGTTTTTGGCTTGGGCCGCCGACTACGATGACACCCAGGAGCACTCGCGCACGCGATACCGTCATGAACAATGGCTGGCGACCTTGAGTTGCCCTGTTTTACGCTTAAACAGCGCTGCGTCGGTTGACGATTTACTGGCCTCAGTACAGGGCTTTTTACCGGAAGGTGGATCATAAATGGATGAGGCAACGCGCCTGCAGGGGCGATTATTGGCGTACTCGGTGCAGAGTAATCGAGGCATGATCATGACGGCAGTAGGGGATTACTATGCTTTTGTCGGTCGGGATTGGCTTGGGGATGATGGCCCGCAAAAAGGCATGACGGTCACCTTTACGGTGAATGAGGCGCAAGAGGCAACGAAGGTGACGGCCTTGGTCGAGCCCTTAGAAATGACTGGCCCCAGCATCAGTGCCGCCGAAGCGATGCCGGCGACGGACATCATGGCTAAAGCCGTTCAGCCGCCGGTTGCGGCAAAACCTAAGGCGGGGGTTTACGACCCCGAATTGGCCAGCATGTCTGGCTTCACCGAGTATCAGGTACAGTTACTGCCAGAAACCGCCGTGGCGCCGCCCGTAGAGGGGCCGTATAAAGGGTTTCCTTCGATTAAAATGCCCACGCCCCAGTATTATGGCCAGGCGCTCAAGCGCTACGCTGACTTTACCGGCCGCGCATCGAGAACCGACTTTTGGTGTTATATGTTAATCCACATAAACCTATTCTTGAGTCCCATCGTGATTGGCCTTTTTGTGGGCGGTGTCGTCAGCGGCATAGGCCTCACATGGGCCTGTCTGTATACGGTGATGACCGCCGTCCCAACGTTGGCCGTGACGGCCAGACGACTCCATGACATGGGCAGTTCAGGCTGGTGGCAACTGTGCTATGTGTTTCCCTTGTTGGGGGGGCTATTCGTCTGGTTTTTGTGCTGGCAGCCCAGTCAGGATTGGCTGAATGAGTATGGCCCTAAGCCTGATTGAAGCCGGTCATGATTAAAAATAAGGAGCAGTGATGTTGCAGCAAGCGTTTCCCATAGATTATATTGAGCCGGTGTTTCGCCCACCCAGCGAGGCCCGTTCGCTGATTCTGCCCGTCACCAACGGCTGTTCATGGAATCAGTGCACGTTTTGTGAAATGTACACCGCCCCGCAAAAGAAATTCAGCGTGCGCCCAGAGGCGCAGGTGTTGGATGAGCTGCATCGTGCGGCGCAAATAATGGACGTGCGCCGCGTGTTTCTGGCCGACGGCGACGCCATGGCGCTGTCGACGCGGCGGTTGATGACGATATTGGCGGGGATTAAAAAAGAAATCCCCAACATTGGCCGCGTGTCTAGCTATTGTTTGCCGAGTAACCTCAAGAATAAATCCGTGGACGAGCTGAAAGAGTTGGCCGATGCGGGCTTAACCATGGCCTATATTGGCTGTGAGTCGGGTGATGATGAAGTGCTGTCTATGGTCAATAAAGGCGAGACGTATGCCTCATCGCTCAGCGCATTGAACAAGCTGGGGGCGGCGGGGATTACCCGTTCGGTGATGATTCTTAACGGCTTGGGGGGCAGCAAACTCAGCGCACAACATGCCGATCAGTCGGCCAAGCTGATGAGCGAAGCCCAGCCGGAATATGTGTCGACCCTGGTGGTCAGCTTTCCGCTGGGGCTAGAACGATTCAAAACCCGCTATCCAGACTTTCAGCCCCTAGATCAGGCGGCCTTGCTGGTGGAATTAGAACGATTTTTAAGCCTGCTTGAACTCAATAAAACCGTATTTCGCAGCGATCATGCGTCGAATTACTTGGTTTTAAAAGGCCAGCTGGGCCGGGATAAGGCCGCGTTGCTGGCTCAGGTGCGACAGGCGATTGCCGCGCCGCAAAGCGTGCCTTTACGGCAGGAGTGGCAGCGGGGATTATAATT
>JAGNPU010000151.1 GCA_017989485.1 Neisseriaceae bacterium | reverse complement strand
CATAGGCAATGGCCGAACCGATTAGGGTATCGAGGGCGCGCTCGCCGATTAACAGCATGGGGCCTTCGCGTAAGAAGTGGAAGGCCAAGAGCACAAACACCGATATGAACATGGTGCTGGCGGTGTAGTGTAGGAGCAACAGGCTGTTGGCGAACACCATGCACACAAACATGATGCCAAAGTAAACGCCGAGGGTGAAGTTGAGTTTGATCAGCGCCACGGTCACGAAACAGCCGGCCAGCGTGCCCACCAGCCGCCAGCGGTTACGCTGCTTGGTCAGGGCGTAGCCGGGCTTCATGATGAGCAGGCAGGTCATTAAAATCCAATAGGCGTGAGAGGCAAAGGCTTCGGGCAGAATGAAATAGGCCAAAGACATGGCGCAAAAGGCGGCGATGCTGACGCGCACGGCGTAGCGAAACGTGGGCGACTTGAGGGTCAAGTTGCTGGTGAGCAGGCCCAGTCGGGTTTCATTGCGCGACAAAAATTGCGACAAATAGCGGGGCCGACGCACGGCGGCAATCGGCGCCGCGTTAGGGCCGGCATTGATGTTGGCAAAAATGTCCTGCACACATTGGTGGGTTTTTTTTAAGCGTCGGGACAGTTGCAGCAAGAGGGTATAGGTTTCGCCGTCCTGTTCGTCTAAATGATTGGCTTTATACTGTTGCAGTTCGTAATCAATGGCGCGCAGCTCTGCTTTGACGCTGTGGCGCGGTTCAATCGGCCGTCCTCTGGCGGCGGCCAGCGCCGAGCGCTCCAAGTCCATAGACAGCTTGGCCAAGGTGTCGTGCATGAATAACATGATGTCGCTGCCGCCCAGCTTTTGGCGGATCACCACGTAGTCAGAGTGGGTGGCCACCAGAATGTCGAGTAAATCCACCATATTGATGAAGGTGTTCCAAATCCTTATCCGCAGGGGGTTTTCCAGCGCCTGTTGGTTTTTGGGCATGTTGCGGATCACCAGATTACGCGTGGCCTGGTGTTTGTCTATCATGGTGGACTGGAGGCGGATCAGGTTGCGGTAGCAGTCGTCTAAAGGGATTTTTTCGTTGTATAAGTCGGCGCGGGCCTGCACGTATTGGGCGGTGGCAAACAGCGAGTCGGCCAGGGTTTGACGCTCTTCTTTATACCAAAAGACCTTGCTCAAAATGTCGCTATAGGCCATGTAGAACAGGCCGCCCAACAGGGTGATGCCGCCATGGGCCAGGACGGTTAAGGGCGGGAGCGGATTGTGCATCGACAAAATCATCAGGAAGGAGCAGGCGGCGCTGATTAAGGCCCCGCGCTTGCCGAAGACGGAAAACATGGAAAACAGAAAGGTCAGCGAAATCACCAGCACAAACAGCATGCTGGGGTGTAGGGCCGCAAGGCCGGTGAGGGTATAGGTCAGACAAGCCAATACCGAGCCCCACAGCATTTCATTGCGCCGTGAACGCCTGGCCGAGCCGCCGGGTTGGTCAATAATGGCGGTACAGGCGGCGCCAAAGGTGGCGATGATGCCAATGTCGAAGCGTTGGAACAGCAGCCCCAACAACACCGCAGGAATCAACATGCCTATGGCTTGACGCAGGCCGGCCAAGAAAAAGTGGCTGTATAGAAACTTTCTGACTTCGAGAACTTGCGACAACATCGTGCAGCGTCTGCGCTTTCTTTAACATGGTTTGGGCCGGCCCACGGGGCCAGCAGCGGTGATGCATTAAGTATATGTTGAAAGGCTTGTGGTGTATAGGCGTGCGGGAAAACATCGTGTGTGTGGATTTTTAAGTAGGCCTTAAGTGGGCAGGAAAACAACACTAGGGCGCTGAATTTAGTGTAATTATTCTTTTTTTGATTTTGACAATTCGCAAATTAAAACGTATGTTTCAAACAAGTGTTTTAATTGTCTTTAGCCCCTTAGAAACAGAGCGTCAATGGACCAACAAACCATTACTAAGTTAATGCACAGCGCCGAACGGCTGTTTGCCACCCACGGTTTTACGGGCACGTCCTTGCGACAAATCACCCGCGAAGCAGACGTGAACGTGGCGGCCGTGCATTATCACTTTGGGTCTAAGGAAGCCTTGTTTTTGGCGGTGCTGAACCGGCGCCTGCTGCCGTTTGTCGAGTATTCGCTGGCGCAGTTGGATCAGGCGCAAGCCCAGTCTATGCTGCTCCCCGAGCATTTGGTGGACACGTTTGTGGGGTCTTGCCTGCATTTTGTACAGGCCCAGCAAGACGAAGCGATTTGGTTTGTGAAGCTGCTGTCCCGTTTGATGTTGGATGAATATCGCGTGTTTAGAGAAGCGTTGGCACAGCAGTATGAAGATTATGTGAGTCGTTTTTTGGCGGCATTTAGCCGTGCTTTGCCAGAATTGCCCTTGCAGACGGTCCGTTGGCGCATGCATTTGTCGCTCAGTACCTTATTCAATGCCTTTGCCGGCAATGATGTGCTCAAAGCCTTGACCCATAGAGAATGGGTTAATGCAAAAATCCCTTCGCAGGTGGCCCAGTTTGTGGTGCCGTTTGTGGTGGCGGGGCTGAAAGCCCCAGCTTAAATAAAGATCAGAGGAGAAGTTATGTTAAGCATAGGATTACTGGTGGTGGCGTTATTGGGTGCCGCTTACTTTCGCGCCAAGGCCTGGATGTTCACGCTGTTGGCGCTGGTGGCTTTGGCCATAGGCAAAGCGCCCATTTGGGCCTTTGTGGTGACGGTGGTGATTGGCCTGGTGTGCTGCATCCCGATGATACGCCGCCTGGTGTTTACCGGCCCGGTGTTTGGCATCTTTAAAAAGGTGACCCCGCCGATGTCGGATACGGAAAAAGAAGCGATTAACGCCGGCACCGTTTGGTGGGATGGTGAATTGTTTTCAGGCAAGCCCAACTTCAATACCCTATTGGGGTTTCCTCATCCTAAGCTGACGGCCGAAGAACAGGCCTTCTTAGACGGCCCGACCGAAACCTTGTGTCAGATGATTAACGATTGGGAAATCGTCCATCATCAAAAAGACTTGCCTCCTGAAGTATGGCAATACATTAAAGATCAGGGCTTCTTGGGCATGATCATCAAGAAAAAATATGGTGGCTTGGAATTTTCTAACTACGCCCATGCCAAAGTGGTCGGCAAAATCGCCACCCGTTCTGGCAGCGCCGCCGTGACCGTGATGGTGCCTAACTCTTTAGGCCCGGGCGAATTGCTGCAACACTATGGCACGGAAGCGCAAAAAGATTACTACCTGCCGCGTTTGGCCGTGGGTGTCGACGTGCCTTGCTTTGCCTTGACCAGCCCGCATGCGGGTTCAGACGCCGGCGCGATTCCTGACTTCGGCACCGTGTGTCGTGGCAGCTATACCGACCCACTGACCGGCGAACAGCATGATGATGTTTTGGGCGTGCGCGTGTCTTGGGAAAAACGTTGGATTACCCTGGCGCCGATTGCCACCGTATTGGGCCTGGCCTTTAAAATGTATGACCCAGACAACTTATTAGGCAAAGGCCGAGACATCGGGATTACCTGCGCCCTCGTGCCGACCAATTATGAAGGCGTGCAAACCGGCCGTCGTCACTTTCCATCAGGCAGCGTGTTCATGAACGGCCCTACCTGGGGCAAAGACGTGTTCATTCCCTTGGACTGGATCATCGGTGGGGTAGATTTTGCCGGCCGCGGCTGGCAAATGTTGGTTGAGTGCCTGAGCGTGGGCCGTTGTATTTCCCTGCCCGGCATGTCGGTGGCCAGCGGCAAAATGACGTCGTATGTGACCGCGCTATACGCCCGCATTCGCGATCAGTTTGGCCTGCCCATTGGCCGTTTTGAAGCCGTCGATGAGGCCTTGGCGCGCATCGGTGCCAATACCTATCAGATGGAAGCGGCGCAGGATTTGGCCTTGACGGCCCTAGACATGGGCGAGAAACCCAGCGTGATTTCGGCCATTTTGAAATACCACAACACCGAGCGCATGCGTAAAGTGATTAATGACGGCATGGACATTCATGGTGGCCGTACCGTGGTGTTGGGCCCACGCAACTATTTGGGCAATGCCTATCAGGCTGTGCCGATTGCGATCACCGTAGAAGGGGCAAATATTTTGACCCGTAGCCTGATGATTTTTGGTCAGGGCGCGATCCGCTGTCATCCGTTTGTGCTGCAAGAAATCCAGTCGACCGAAACCAATGATTTGGGTCAGTTTGACCAGGCGTTTTCCGGCCACGTGCACTTTGTGGTGACCAACTTTGTGCGCAGCCTATGGTTGAGCTTAACCGGTGGTCGTTTTGTGAAAGCGCCTCGCTCTGGCGTGACCGCCAAATATTACCGTCAGGTGAACCGCCTGTCGGCTAACTTTGCGCTGATGGCCGACATGTGTATGTTCAGCATGGGGGGCTCGTTGAAGTTCCGCGAAAAGCTGTCTGCCCGCCTGGGTGATATTTTGTCTAATTTATACATTGCCACCGCCGTGTTGAAACGTTTTGAAGGTCAAGGTGCGCTGAGCGAAGACCTGCCTTTGGCCCAGTATGGGGTAGAGCAGGCCTTGTATGAAGCACAAGCCGCCATGGATGGCGTCTTGAAAAACTTGCCTAGCCGTCCTGTGGCCTGGTTGTTGCGCCTGTTTGTCCTGCCGTTGGGCCTGCGCTTAAAGCAGCCTAGCGACGTGATGGGCACCAAGATTGCCCGCAGCATGATGGAAAATGGCGAAGTGTTGCAACGTTTGACCAAGGGCATGTTTGTGCCTAAGGATGAGGCAGACGCCGTTGGCGTATTGGCCTATGCCCACCGCGCCGTCATCGACGCCGAGCCGTTTGAGAAGAAGCTGCGTAAGCTGGTGCGTGCGGGTGAATTTGCCGCCTTGTCGCCTGCCACACAGTTGGCCGAAGCGTTAGAAAAAGGTATTTTGAGTGCGGAAGAACATGCTATGGTAATCAGAGCGCGTCAGTTGAAACGCGACGTCATCATGGTGGACGATTTTGACATGGCATTGGATCAACACGATGCCGCGTTGTTACAGCGCCATGTGTTTTAAGTAAGGCTGTTTGAGTAGGACGGCAGGATGATTGAATTAGAGTAATTATTCAATTAAGTGGTGTTTGGGTGGCGTTATTGGCTGTTTTGATGGCGTCACCGCCGCTTTTTGGTTAGATTCTGCCAAAAAGCACGGGAGAAATACATAAATAATAAATGGCATTATGATAGACTGACTACTGAGCAAAAGTACTAAGTAAAAGTACTAATGCTTGGGAGTAGTTTCTCACGAGTAGCAATAAAAATGACCTTTGAGGAGAAGTAAACATGTATCCACGCCTATACACAACGCTAAAAACCAGTACTGTTCTGATTGGCTCGGCGCTTTTGGCCCAGCACGCCATGGCTTCTGGCTATCACTTTGGTACGCAATCGGTATCGTCACAAAGTACTGCAAACTCGTCTGCGGCTGAAGCTGCGGATGCCTCGACCATTTTCTACAACGCGGCCGGTATGACCAAGTTGGACGGGACCAATATTTCGGGCACCCTCAACATCATTATGCCGAACGTGAAGTACAAAAATGCAAAAGG
>JAGNPU010000150.1 GCA_017989485.1 Neisseriaceae bacterium | reverse complement strand
CGTTCATGGTGTTATCCTTAAAATAACCGATGCCCCTCACGGTCGCATCGGTTTTTAACTTACTTAGCTAACTGGGGATCGGTGGCTTCTAACTCTAGCGCCGCCGCCAACAGGGACAGCCGGGCCAATACGCCATAGGCATAAAACCGATTGGGCGCACAGTGTGGCGTCGCGGCCTTGTCCGGCAAGCCGGCGCATTCAAACGACAAAGGCACAAAATGCATGCCGCTGGCGTTGAGGTTTTCATCAACGCCACGGCCGTTGTTGACGCGGTAAAAACCACCGATCACAAAACGATCCATCATGTACACCACCGGCTCTGCCACGGCACCATCCACCTCTTCAAACGTGTACACGCCTTCTTGGACGATCACCTCAGAGACTTCTAGGCCCTCTTTCACCACCGCCATTTTGTTGCGGTTTTTACGGTTTAGGCCGCGGACTTCTTCGCCCGACTTCACGCTCATCACGCCCATGCCGTAGGTGCCGGCATCGGCCTTGACGATCACAAAAGGGTCTTCCGAAATACCATTGGCCTCATATTTGGCCTTGATTTTGGCCAACACGCGATCCACGCTGGCGGCCAACTCGTCCTCACCGGCACGCGCCTGAAAGTCTAAGCCTGAACAGCCTTCAAAATAAGGGTTAATCATCCACTCATCAATGCCAATCAGCTCGGCAAACTCAGCCGCCACCTGATCATAGGCCGCAAAATGCTGGGTTTTCTTACGGAAGGTCCAGCCGCCGTGTAGCGGTGGGTAAATGTGTTGTTCTACGCCTTCCAGTATCGCCGGCGTGCCTGCCGACAAATCGTTGTTCAACAAAACCAAACAAGGGTTAAAACCATCGGCCAGGGTCACACGATTGCCCACGCGCACCAGCGGCTCGAGCAAGACGTCATGATCTAAGGCGGTTTTAAACGTTGTCGGCTCGGTTACTTCCGGATTCAATGAGCCAAAACGCACCTTAAACCCAGCCTGATCCAAAATGTGTTTTAGGGCATAAATATTTTCTAGATAATAAGTATTGCGGGTGTGGTTTTCAGGAATAATCAGCACGCTCTTGGCTTCAGGGCACACTTTTTCCACCGCGCTTTGCGCTGCGGCCACCGCCAATGGCAATAACTCGGTATTTAAGTTATTAAAGCCACCAGGAAATAAATTTAAGTCTACCGGCGCCAACTTAAAGCCGCTGTTACGCAAATCCACTGAACCATAAAAAGGGGTTTGATGTTGCACCCACTTGCTGCGAAACCAGGCTTCAATCGTGGCCTGATTGTCTAGAATACTCTGCTCTAATGCCAATAACGGCCCTTTTTGGGCAGTGGATAAATGAGGAACTGTCATAGGATAAATAACCTTGTGTGTGGTCGCGTGCGTGCGAAACATGAACTAATGGGCAACAATGGCATGATCATCAATGTCTGTTTATATACAAAGACTTAATTAAAACAACATGGCCACAGGACGCCTGTTTGCTACTCTATATATGGGCGAAACCGCTTTTACCAACAGCCGTTGTTAAAATTTACTTAACTTCACAGTGGCCCAACCTAACAGACCAAGCCTTAACCAGCCAGACGCCACGCCGAAAACGGCCTGACGGAACGCAAACTCAGACCACAATGGCCTGTGCCCCATGCTGAATATGCATTAGAATACGCCTATATTACGTCAGAAGGACTTTTTGCGCATGAACTTACCCAGCCATACTCAAGTGGTCGTTGTGGGTGCCGGCCCTGTGGGCACTTTACTCGCCTTGAAGCTACATCAGCAAGGCAAACAGGTGTTGCTGCTGGAAGCCCGTGCGCAAAACACCGTGGTCAGTGACCAGCGCACTTTGGCACTGTCGTATTTAAGCCTCACCGCCTTAAACGCGGCCGGCGTCAAACTGCCCGAAACGGCCTTCACCCCCATACATCAGGTGCAGGTTTCGCAGCAAAACCACTTTGGCAAAACCCACATTCATCAGGATGATTTACACCTGCCGATGTTGGGGGCCGTGGTCGACTACGCCACCGTCATCAGCGCCTGCGAAGCCGCCCTGACCGAGGCCGGCGTGGCCGTTGCCTGGGGCGCCCAGGCAACGGCCGTCCACAGCAATCCACATTACGCCACCCTTAACGTGCGCCAACAGGGCCAAGATCAGCTGATCACCTGTGACTGGCTGACGCTGGCCGAAGGCGGCGATTTGATTCAGCACCTGCCTGAATTAAAGCGGCATGAGTTTAACTATGCACAAACCGCCTTTGTGGCCACGCTGGCCTTTGACCAGGCCCAAGGCGGCATTGCCTTTGAGCGCTTTGCCGAAGCCGGCCCGTTTGTGCTGTTGCCCTACCAAGAACAGTATCGCCTGGTGTGGACGCGCAGCAGCGCCGACGCCCAGGCCTTGAAGCAGGCGAGCTTTGCGGCGTTCAAGGCCGAGTTTGACGCCGCCTTTGGCCAACGCCTAGGCCCCTTACTGAGCATGAGCCGCCCCGCCACCTTCCCGCTGGTGCTCAAGCAGTTGAATCAGGTCCACACCGGCAAGGTGATTTGCATCGGCAATGCGGCCCAAACCATGCATCCCGTGGCGGCCCAAGGCCTGAACTTAGGCCTGCGCGACGCCTTGGCTTTGGCCGACATCATGGCCACGCCCAACGCCCTGTGCAACCCCAAACTGGGGCAGCAATACGGCGCCAAGCGGCGTATGGACGCGCATGCCGTGGTTGGCTTCACCCATAGCCTGGTGACGCTATTTGAAGGACACACGCCGCTCATGAATCATGGCCGAGGCATGGTCATGAGCGTTTTGGACACCCTCCCCGCCCTTAGAAAACGCTTTAGCCAACACCTCGTTTTTGGCGTGTAGCCCTTCCTTTTAAAGAATAATGCATATGACTCATCAACAAATAGACTGTGATATTTTAATCGTCGGTGCCGGCCTCGTCGGGGCCAGCACCGCCTTGGCCTTACACAAGCGTGGGCAGCACGTGGTGCTGTTGGAAACCCACCTGCCCGACCTCAGCGACGCCACCTTACAACAGGGCTTAGACCCACGCATTTTTGCGATCAGCCCCGGCAACCAGCGTTTTTTAAGCACACTCAATGGCTGGCCTGAAGCCGCACGGATGCAGGCGGTCCAAAAAATGTCGGTGTTTGGCGACCACGGTGGCCACATTGAATTCAGCGCCAAAGAGTCTCACACCACCCACTTGAGCACCATTGCCGAAAACCGCTGGCTGTTAAGCGGCCTGTGGGCAGAATTGACCCGCCAAAACATCACCATCCTCAGCGGCAGTCGTGGCAGCCACCTGCATACCGACGTGCAGCAGGCGCGCGTCACCCTAGAGAATGGCGACATCATTCAGGCCAAGCTGATTATTGGGGCCGATGGGGCAAACTCATGGGTGCGCCAGCAGGCCGCCATCAACATTCAGGTCGATCCCTACCACCATCACGGCGTGGTCGCCAACTTTAAGTGCGAACATGATCACCAGGGCGTGGCCTATCAATGGTTTAAAGACGGTGAAATTTTGGCCTACCTGCCGTTGCCCAACCAACACATGTCTATGGTGTGGTCGACCACCCAGCCCGACAAACTTTTGTCTTTGAGCCCAGAAGCGTTGGCCGCCGCCGTGGCCGAACGCGGCCAACACACTCTAGGTCAATTGACCGTCGTCACCCCGGCCAATGCCTTTGAGCTGCGCCTCATACGCCCAGAAAGCACGATTGCGCAACGGATCCTCTTGGTGGGTGACGCCGCCCACACCATCCACCCTCTGGCAGGCCAGGGGGTTAACCTCGGCTTTGGGGACGCACAGGCACTGGCCCAGCTCATCGGTGCCGCCCGCGACCCAGGCCAGGCCGCCTTGCTGAGGCTGTATGCACAGCGCCGCCTAGAACCTGTGCGCACCATGCAAATGAGCTGCGACACGCTGTTTAAGCTATTTGGGCAAGACAAAATCCCGCTGCTGCCGTGGTTGCGCAACACCGGGCTAAGCCTCACCAATCGGTTCACCCCGATCAAGAAAAAACTCATCGCCCACGCCATGGGCCTGCAATAGTCGGGCCTCAGCGCCGCCGCCCGGCCCTGGGTGCGTCATGGCTTTGCCAGGACACAAAAAAAGAACGCTGCCTCTAAAGGCGGCGTTCTTTTTTATCGGCCATGATCGGCAGCTACTCCAACAGCGCTTCCTCGACCAACATCGCCGTCACCGCGGCATTGTCCTGATAGCGCGCCTGCAAGGCCGCCAGCCGTTCGTCCAGCCCGGTACAGGCGGCTTCAATTTGTTGGTTAATGCCACGCGGCCCATCCACGGCGGGGTCGCCGGCAAACTCACCCAAAAAATGCGTGCAGGTGTCACGCGCCTCTAAGTACTCGGCCACGTCCGCCGGCACCTTGGCCCCACCTTGCGGCTCGGTCGCCGCGGCCACCACGACCGTTTCGGCCTGCCCCGTCCCTGTTTGCTCCGCCACCGGCGTACAGCCCATGACGGCCAAAATCCATAACCAAGAATACCGCATCAGCCCATCCTTTACACTAAAGTCATTAACCATACTCTAGAATAACCACAGCCGCATCCGCGTGCAATAGAAAACCTGTCTGACCGCTTATTTATCGCTATAATAAGCCATCCTCCCGTTTACCTCGACAAAGCCCCTCATGAGAAAAATCATTGGCCTATTGGCCTTACTGCTGGTTTATCTGGTGTTAAACCACACCACACTACTGACCCCGGAACCCAATACGGCAAGCCCAGCCATTGAGGCCAGCCAAGAGCGCGCCTCAGCCCAAACGCCAGCGCCACCGCCTGACGTTTTGGTCATGCCCAAGGCCCAGCCCCAGCTGGTTGACGCTGACGCTGACGCGGATGCAGATGACGAAGCCGCAACCGCCGCCAGCTTGGCCAACACCAAGGCAAAAACCCAGCCCCTTAGCGTCGCCGTTGACGACAACGCCCCCAAGCAGCCCGCCAGCACCGGCCTGGTGTCTGCCGATGCCGAAATCCGCAAAACCCTCAGCCTGATCAAACAGGGAGGGCCTTTCCCGCACAAGCAGGACGCCACTATTTTTCAAAATCGCGAACGCATCTTGCCCAAACAGCCACGCGGCCATTATCATGAATATACCGTGCGCACGCCGGGCACCAAAACCCGTGGCGCGCGCCGCATTGTGACCGGCGGCAATCCGCCTACTGAATACTATTACACCCCTGACCATTACCGCACCTTCCACAAACTAGAGGCCGAACATGATCTTCCCTAATGATCCCGCGGTGTATGTTTCCCCCTACCGGCCCGCACCCAAACTGGCGGCAGACGCACACGCCCAAGCATGGCAGTGGCCTAAACTCAACCAAATCAACAAGGCCACCATCATGATGGCCGCCAAAAGCCTGTTTGTGCTGCCGGCCCATTTTGGCGACAACTGGGATGCCCTCTACGATGCGCTCACCGAGCAAAGCTGGTGCCCTTACGCCCCTAACCTATGGACGCTCCCGCTTTACAAGGCCAACGACATCGACTGGGATGAGTTCGCGGTGTTCTTAGACATTTGCCAAGACCTGTGCGATTTTTTGGCCGCCAACGCCATTTTGCTCTA
>JAGNPU010000149.1 GCA_017989485.1 Neisseriaceae bacterium | reverse complement strand
CGACAGATTGGGCCAGGGATCAATCGTTTTGTCTTGCCGTTTTGACGCCGTTGCTGTGCGTTGAGGGCATGTCTTGATGGGGCGTTATTTGGTCGTGTATGGGGGGCGCCTACGGCAGAAATAGGCCGTTTTTGTGGGCGGCAAGGCAAAGAATGAGGCGATTAAAGTATCTAACTATGGTTTTTTGCGTGAACTTACGTTTATAATGACCCTCTAATGCCCGTATGCGTTTTTTTTGCTATTCAACCTTCTGCGTTCCGTCATATATATTTCACTATGTGAATGTATCTTTTAAATGCTAAGATCAAATCATCAAAGTTATTGGTTTCAGACGTTATATTGTTTCGGTATGCGTGCGTTCATGGGATGCGGCATGGAACGATGTTTGATGAATGTGATGAATCGCTTTTAACCCAAGTAACCCTCAAGATGTGTCGCCCTCCTGCGTTAAAGCCTAAGGCCAACGCAAAGCAATGACGTCATCTGCCTATTTAATCGTGCTGTTCACTGACGTAGTCGATGGTTTGTTTGGCCATCAACGAACAGCATGTACTTTAAGAACAAACTGTGTGAGAACATTTAATGACTAAAAATAAGAACAACACCAATTTAAGAGCGCAAGACCCGTTTTTAGAACGTGAGCGCCAAAAATATGAAGCCCCATTGCCCAGCCGGGAATGGGTGATCCAACTCTTAGAAGAAGCAGGCGTGCCGATGGCCGTCGCGGATTTGGCCCAGCAGCTGGGCATTACCGAAGACGAATATGCGTTTTTTGAACGGCGCATCGGCGCCATGGTGCGCGACGGCCAAGTCTATATTAACCGTCGTGGCCTGGTGTGCGTGGCCGAGAAATTGGCGCTGGCACAGTGTCGCGTGGAAGCCCATAAGGATGGCTTTGGTTTTGGTGTGCCGCTGACCCCAACCGGCGAAGGTGACTTTGTGCTGTATGAGCGCCAAATGCGTGGCCTGATGCATGGTGACATCGTGACCATTCGTCCTGCAGGCCTAGACCGCCGCGGCCGTCGTGAAGGCCGCGTCTTGGACATCGTCCAGCGGGCCCATAATGAAGTGGTGGGGCGTTTGTATTTTGACCGCGGCGTGTATGGCGTGGCCCCAGAAGACAAACGCTTGACCCAAGACATCATCCTGACCCCTGGTGGGGAACGCCAGGCCAAGGATGGCCAGGTAGTGGTGGTGGAAATGATTAGCTACCCAGAAGCCAACCGCCCCGGCATCGGCCAGGTGAAAGAAATTTTGGGTGACTTCGGTGACTCTGGCATGGAAATTGAAATCGCCGTGCGCAAACACCATTTGCCCCATGAGTTCAGCCCAGAGTGCTTGGCCGACACCAAGAAAATCCCCAAAACCGTGCGCAAGCTGGATTTAAAAGACCGCGAAGATTTACGCGATCTGCCCTTGGTCACCATTGACGGTGAAACGGCGCGAGACTTTGACGATGCCGTGTATGCGGTCAAAAACAAAGACGGCTTCCGCTTAATCGTGGCGATTGCCGACGTGAGTCATTATGTGACGCCTGGCAGCGGCTTAGACGCCGATGCGGAAGAGCGCGGCACCAGCGTGTACTTCCCCCGTCGGGTGATTCCGATGTTGCCAGAAGCCTTGTCTAACGGCATTTGCTCGCTGAATCCGGAAGTTGATCGCCTGTGCATGACCTGCGACATTCAGTTTAACGACCAGGGGTTTATGCAGTCTTACCGCTTCTATCCGGCCGTCATGAATTCTAAGGCGCGACTGACCTATACCCAGGTGTGGGATTGGATTGAGGCCGGTACCGAGCATGGCCTGAAAACCGAAATCGATACGTTATACAGTCTGTTCAAACTGCTGTTGCGCAACCGCCATGAGCGTGGGGCGATGGAGTTTGAAAGCACAGAAACCCAAATGATTTTTAATCAAGACGGTAAAATCGAACGCATCGTGCCCGTGGTGCGCAACGAGGCCCATCGCCTGATTGAAGAGTGCATGTTGGCGGCCAACGTGTGTGCGGCGCAGTTCTTGTTGGAAAGCAAGCACCCGGCGCTGTACCGTAGCCACTTAGGCCCTAACCCTGACAAGCTGGCGGCGCTGCGTGAGCAGTTGGCGCTGACGGGCCTGTCTTTAGGCGGCGGTGATGACCCTAAGCCCAAAGATTATGCCCTGCTGTTTGAACAATTTAAAGGCCGCCCTGATCACACCGTGTTACAGGTGATGATGTTGCGCTCCATGCAGCAAGCGGTTTATGAGCCAAAAAACGAAGGCCACTTTGGCTTGGCCTATGAGGCTTACACTCACTTTACCTCACCGATTCGTCGTTATCCCGACCTGACCGTGCACCGCGCCATTAAAGCCGTGCTCAAAGGGGTGGAATACAAGCCTAAGTCTTGGCAGGCGCTAGGCGTACATTGCTCCAGTACCGAGCGCCGTGCCGACGACGCCAGCCGTGACGTAGAAAGCTGGCTCAAAACCTATTACATGCGCGACAAGGTTGGTGAGGTGTTTGAAGGCACCATTACCGGCATGGCCCAGTTTGGCCTGTTTGTCACCTTAGACGACATTTACGTTGAGGGCATGGTCCACATTAGTGACCTGGGTCAAGACTACTTTAACTACCGTCCTGAAATCATGGCGATAGAGGGCGAGCGCACCAAGGTTCGTTTCAGCATGTCCAGCAAGGTGGTGGTGAAGGTGGCCAAGGCCGATTTGGACACCAGTCGCATCGACCTGGTGTTGATTTCAGGCGGTGAAGTAGGCAAGGGCAAAGACAAGGCACCGTTTGTGAACGAAGAGGCCATGCCCGGTAAAAAAGGCCGTCCAGCGCAGCGTCAGGGCGATCGACGCGGCCAAGGCAATGGCAAGTCCGGTGCGGGTGGCGACGGACGTCGTTCACGCAGTGGCGCCGCGACGGGGCCCAAAGCGAGTGCGCCAGCAGGTGAGGGCGCCAAGGCCAAGCCAGCGTCGTCAAGACGCCGCGGCGGCAGCACCAAGAAAAAGGGTTAAAGTCGGTTTCTGTCACGCCCTGACCCTGGCTGAAAGAGCACCGCTGATGCGGTGTTCTGGGGGTTTTGGGGTTGGGTTTACGGGGCCTGCGGTTGGCTCTTGTAAATACCCTGTGGGAATAATAATAGGCCCTGCAATAGGTTATTGGCGATTTCAATAATATTGTCAGATAAGGGCTTGACAGTAAATCACCCAGTCGCTATTATGGCGACTTCCTAAACGGAGAAGTGGCCGAGTGGTCGAAGGCACACCCCTGCTAAGGGTGCATATGGGTTAAACCGTATCGAGAGTTCGAATCTCTTCTTCTCCGCCAAAAAGTTGCACCCGTAGCTCAGTTGGATAGAGTATCTGGCTACGAACCAGAGGGTCGGGCGTTCGAATCGCTCCGGGTGCACCAATAAAGTTTAGGAATATGCGCTCATCGTCTAGCGGTTAGGACACCGCCCTTTCACGGCGGCAGCCGGGGTTCGATTCCCCGTGGGCGTACCAGCATTGTAAAAATAGCTCAATCTTCGGATTGAGCTATTTTTTCCAGAAAGACAGCAACACAAAACGGTTTAATGCGCTCATCGTCTAGCGGTTAGGACATCGCCCTTTCACGGCGGCAGCCGGGGTTCGATTCCCCGTGGGCGTACCAGGCAATAAAGGCTCAATGGCAACATTGGGCAAGGTTGGAGAAGTGGCCGAGTGGTCGAAGGCACACCCCTGCTAAGGGTGCATATGGGTTAAACTGTATCGAGAGTTCGAATCTCTTCTTCTCCGCCAACCGTGCACCCGTAGCTCAGTTGGATAGAGTATCTGGCTACGAACCAGAGGGTCGGGCGTTCGAATCGCTCCGGGTGCACCACCTTATTCAGCAGTACCTGTAATGCGCTCATCGTCTAGCGGTTAGGACATCGCCCTTTCACGGCGGCAGCCGGGGTTCGATTCCCCGTGGGCGTACCAGCAACATCAAAAAAACCCAGTCTTCGGACTGGGTTTTTTTGTGCCTGTCGCCTTGTGGTAGGGGGCATGCGGTAGCGTGGTTCAAGCGCAGCGGACCCACGGCCCTAGCACCAAGGCCAACCCCCGTGGGTCGCGAACCACGCTACCCCAACAGAGGGCATAAGCATACCAGGGTGTGTGCTATGCCCCTTGCTTCTATGGTGTCGACGCGCAGTCAGGCCAAACAAAAACCCGGCCATGGGGCCGGGGGGTGGTAGGGCATGAGGGGCTTACTTGCTTAAGTGCCGGGCATGAAAGCGCAGGTGGTCTTCGATGAAGGTGGCGATAAAGTAGTAGCTGTGGTCGTAACCGGGCTGCATCCGTACCGTAATCGGCCAGTTATGGCTTTTGGCGATGTCGCTAAAGGTCTGCGGCTGTAGCTGCTCCGGCATAAAGCCATCGGCGTCGCCTTGGTCGATCAACATGGGGATTTTATGGCCGCTGCTGCTGAGTAGGTGGCAGCTGTCGTAGGCCATCCAAGCGCTTTCGTCATGGCCCAAGTAGGCACTAAAGGCTTTGCGTCCCCAAGGGACGTCACAGGGGTTCACAATCGGCGCAAAGGCCGATACCGACGTATAGCGCTGTGGATGGCGTAAGGCCATCATAATCGCCCCGTGGCCGCCCATAGAGTGGCCGCTAATGGCTTGCCTAGGGCCAACCTTGAAGTGGGCCTTAATCAGGCTGGGCAGCTCTTCGGCGACGTA
This sequence comes from Neisseriaceae bacterium, assembly GCA_017989485.1. GTDB lineage: Bacteria > Pseudomonadota > Gammaproteobacteria > Burkholderiales > Neisseriaceae > JAGNPU01. The sequence goes on along the minus strand of JAGNPU010000149.1, from coordinate 915 downwards.
GTCAAACATTTTAAAGTGTTCTGCCCACGGCGCTTCAGTGGCGTTGACATAAAACCCTGCCCCCTGGCCCAAATCATAGCCGTCATCATTGGCCACGCCTTCGCCGCGCGGGCTGGTGTCCGGCATCACCAAAATCAGCCCCAGTTCGGCCGCAATGCGCTGGGCGCCGGCCTTGTGGGTGAAGTTTTCGTCGGTGCAGGTCAGGCCTGACAGCCAATACACCACCGGCAAATCGGTCTGCTGCGGGTATTGCGGCGGCAGGTAAATGCTGAAGGTCATGGTGCATTTGAGGCTGGCCGAGGTGTGGCGGTAGCGTTCTTGCTGGCCGCCAAACATGTGGTGGCCTTCAATACGTTCAATGGCAATGCTCATGCAGGCTGCTCCCGTAAGCTTATTTGTCAAAGTGGATGACGGAGCGGATGGATTTGCCTTCGTGCATCAGGTCAAACGCTTCGTTAATTCCGTCTAGACCCATGGTGTGGGTGATGAAGTCATTGAGTGGAAAGTCGCCGGCCAGATAGCGCTCGACGATGCCGGGTAATTCGCTACGGCCTTTCACGCCACCAAAAGCCGAGCCACGCCATACGCGACCGGTCACCAATTGGAAGGGGCGGGTGCTGATTTCTTTGCCGGCGCCGGCGACGCCGATGATGACCGATTCGCCCCAGCCCTTGTGACAGCACTCTAAGGCCGAGCGCATCACGTCGACGTTGCCGATGCACTCAAATGAGAAGTCCACGCCGCCGTCGGTCAATTCGACAATCACGTCTTGAATGGGCTTGTCGTGGTGTTTCGGGTTAATCAAGTCGGTGGCGCCCAGTTTTTTGGCCAGGTCAAACTTGCTTTCGTTGATGTCCACCCCAATGATGCGGCTGGCACCGGCCATTTGCGCCCCAATAATGGCCGACAGACCGA
>JAGNPU010000148.1 GCA_017989485.1 Neisseriaceae bacterium | reverse complement strand
TGAAGCTGCCGTTAAACCTGGTGGCCCTAGTGCCCACTTGCGAAAACATGCCGGCGGGCAACGCCAGCAAGCCAGGTGACATCGTCACCAGCATGAAGGGCTTGACCATTGAAGTGCAAAACACCGACGCCGAAGGCCGTTTGATTTTGTGTGATGCCTTAACCTACGCCGAGCGCTTTAACCCTAAAGCCGTCATCGACGTGGCCACCTTGACCGGGGCCGTGATCATCGCCTTAGGCCATGTGGGCAGCGGCATCATGGGCAATAATCAGGACTTGGTGAATCAGCTGTTGACGGCGTCGACCACGGTCAATGACAAAGCCTGGCAGCTGCCACTTTGGGATGAGTTTCAAGACCAGCTGAAAAGCGGCTTTGCCGACCTGCGTAATATTGGCGGGCGTCCTGCTGGCACGATTACCGCCGCCGCCTTTTTGTCGCGCTTTGCCGAAGACTACCCTTGGGCCCACATTGACATGGCCGGCACGGCTTGGCAAAGCGGCAGTGAAGCGGCTTCTACCGGTCGTCCCGTGCCCTTGTTGTTGACCTACTTGCAGCAAGTGGCCAACGCCTAAGCATGCGTACCGTCACATTTTATACCCATGTGCATAACCGCCTGTCTTTTGTGTTTAAGCTGGTCAAAACCGTGTACGACAAAGGCGAGCCGCTGTTGGTGTGGTTGCCAGACGACGCCATGCTTCAGCAGCTAGACCATCAGCTGTGGAGTTTGGTGCCGGAAAGCTTTTTGCCGCATGAATTGGTGGCAGCGGTGATCGAAGCCGGGCAGGCTGAGTTTGCGCCCATATTATTGGGCGCCGAGCAGGCGCTGCCCGATCGGGCGGACTTGCCGACGGTGATTTTGAACCTGAGCGAAGCCTATGTCCATGAGGTGGTGCATTATCAGCGGGTGTTGGAAATCGTCGGGCCGGATGAGGACGACCTTGCCGCCGCGCGCGATCGCTTTAAGGCCTACCGCGAGGCGGGCTTTACGATTGAGCATCACAATATGGGCCATATGCGCTAGGGATGACGTGTGAGCCATGCAACAGCCGCCTGATGGGCGGCTGTTTTTATGGCTTGTGCACAACTTATCTTATCCACAGGCGGTTTTGTGGCTGAGTGCGCCATGGCAATGCGTACGGTGGGTTGGGAGGGGAACAGGAACCGCCGTTGTTCATCCGTCATGGTTTGTTTATGTTTCTGCTGGCGAGGCCGTGGGTCCGCTGCGCTTGACCCACGCTACGGCACGCTGGCTCTAGATAAACTATGGTTTGCTTATGTCCCTTCTGGCGTAGCGTGGGTCGCGACCCATGGGGGTTGGCTTTGGTGGTGAAGCCGTGGATCCGCTGCGCTTGACCCAGTTTACGGCATGCTGACCCTAGGTGAGCCAGGGTTTATAGGCGGTCAATAGGGGGCCATCTCCTCACGGTCAGCGATTTCTGGACCCCCGCCTGCGCGAGGATGACGGCGAGGGCGGGTTTGGCCTGTTAACCCCGACTTGGGCAAGGTCGATGCCTGTCTGGCGTTTGTCCAGAGCAACTGGCCTACGGCGGCATTCTTCAGCACCGTTTGACAGCACGGCGCAAACGGCTGTGGATAAGATCAAGCGGTGAATGAATGTGCCGGATTAAGAACCCCAGGGTTGACGTGCTGCCTGAGCGAGGCAGGGTGATTTTGATCGAGGGGCTTAACCCATGGGGTTGAGGCAGGGGCATTATGTCGATAATATGGCTGAGTTGCGACAAGAACATCACGGCTGTCACAAAATTGTCATGATTGCCGCTTACACTATGGGCATTATCGAAACGAATTATTTTGTCAACGAGGGCGGTATGGCTGAGCACATTTCAAAACAGTTCCACAGTGAGTTAGAAAACGTCAGAAGCAAAGTGTTGCAAATGGGCGGCTTGGTTGAGCAACAGCTAAGCCAAACCATGGCGGCGCTAGAGGCCGGTAGCCTAGAGCCCCTTTTGGCTGCTGGGGTGGCGGATGCCGCGATCAACGCGATGGAGGTGAGCATCGACGATGAGTGTCAGCTCATCATTGCCCGACGTCAGCCGGCGGCCGGCGATCTGCGTTTGGTGTTGACGGTGTCTCGCGTCATCGTCGACTTAGAGCGCATTGGGGATGAGGTCAAGAAGGTGGCGAGCAAAGGCCACCAGTTATTGAGCCAGCGTGACGTCAAGCCGGCTCAGTTTTATGACTTTAACCGCATGGCGGCCATGGCCTTGGCCATGTTGCGTCGATCACTAGACGCATTTGCCCGCTTGGACACCAGTGCGGCGGTTGAGCTGAAGGAAACCGACGAGCATTTGGATCAGGAATACCATAATCAGCTGCGCCTATTGGTGACCTATATGATGGAAGACCCACGGACGATTGGCGCCTTAATCGATGTGTTGTTCATGCTCAAGGCCATCGAGCGGGTGGGCGATCACGCCAAAAACATCACCGAACACGTGGTGTATCTGGCCAAGGGCGTGGACGTGCGTCACGTCAGCCTGGATGAAATGAAAAAAATCATGTAAGGCCATGGCCGTCACGGCATGCGCGTCAAGGGTGGGCCTAGGGCCCACCTTTTTCTATGGGGGACGCAGATCAAAATATGCCCAATAAGGATTCCCTAAACCCGACGCTTGGATTAGAATCAAAGGGTAAGGTGGCGAGTCGCCTGATGTTTAACCTAAAGGGAGGCATCATGTTAATCAATATTGAAAAACAGGACGACGGCAGCGTGATGGTGTTTTTATCCTGCACTGTGGCGGCGCCGGTGGCGAAGATTTGGGCTTATTTAAGCAGCGACGACCTGTTGGCCGAATGGTTTCCCGAGCTGGCCGTGGGCGAGCTGGCCGAGCATGGCCACATGCTGTTTAATATGTTGCCCGAAGCCCTGGTGAAAATGCCGATCAGGCGCTTTAAGCCAGAGCGAGACCTGGCTTTTGATTGGGACGACGACCTGGTGTCGTTTTATCTAGAGCCCATGAGCGATCAGGAAACCCGATTGCTGTTTACCGAACGTATAGGCCATTTGAGCGACCACTCGGCCAGAGACGTGGCGGGCTGGCGGTTGTGCCTAGGCCGGCTGAAAAACGTGGCGGAAGGCCGAGCGCGTGATCACGCCGCCGAGTCGTTTGATGCCCTGGTCGCTGATTATCGTGCCCAGTTCAGCCCTTGGTTGCCGGCCACCTAGGCTGAGCGTTTAGGGCCATTCAATGCTTTATTTGAGATGGGCCGCCCTGCGTGGCGGCATCATCATAGGAGTCACCGCCATGCAGCTGTATGTATATGATCACTGTCCTTTTTGCGTGAAGGCAAGAATGATTTTTGGCCTGAAAAACAGGCCGATGACGCTTAAGGTGTTGATGAATGACGATGAGGCCACGCCCATAGGCATGGTGGGGCAGAAAATGCTGCCCATTTTAGAAACAGACGACGGCACGTTCATGCCGGAAAGCATGGACATTGTGCATTATGTGGATGGCGTGGATGGCGCTTCCGTATTGAACGGTCCGGTGCGGATAGAGATTGGCCAGTGGCTGGCCGAGAACCAAAAGCTGGTCCACCAGCTGGTGATGCCGCGTTGCGTCGACATTGGTCTAGAAGAGTTTGCCACCGAATCGGCACGGCAGTATTACATCAGCAAAAAACAAGATTATTTGGGGCCGTTTACCGAATGCCTGCAGATGGCGCCCGGCTTTATTCAAGACATGAATCAACAGCTGTTGATTTTGGCGACGCTGATGTTGGGAACAGAAGCCTGTAACGGGGCTTTGTCTGTCGACGACATTCATTTGTTTGCGGTGCTGCGCAACCTGTCTATGGTGAAAGGCCTGGTGTATCCGCCCAATATTGACGCCTACCGGCGACAGATGAGTGAGCGCAGCGGCGTGCCGCTCTTCGATGCGGTGGCGATTTAAAAAAACAGGACGACATCGTCCTGTTTTTTTATTTTTATTTAAGCCAGTCGGTTGGTTTTAAATATTCATTTAGTTTTGCTTCGGGGCTGTCGGCTTCGGGGGCATATTGGTATTCAAAACGCACCAGCGGCGGCATGGACATCAGAATCGACTCGGTGCGGCCTCCGCTTTGTAGGCCGAACAGCGTGCCTCTGTCCCAAACCAGGTTGAATTCGACGTAGCGGCCGCGGCGATACAGTTGAAACTGGCGTTCTCGCTCGCCGTAGGCCAGGGCCTTGCGGCGGTTCACAATGGGGACGTAGGCGTCGATAAAGCCTTGGGCCACGGCCTGGATAAAGGCAAAGCTGCGCTCAAAGCCCCATAGGTTTAAATCGTCAAAAAAGAGGCCGCCAACGCCGCGGGTTTCCTGACGGTGTTTGAGGTAGAAATACTCGTCACACCATTTTTTGTAGTCGGCATAGACGCTAGGCCCAAAGGGGGCGCACAGATCATGAGCGGTTTGGTGCCAGTGGTGAATGTCTTCCTCGAAGGGATAAAACGGCGTGAGGTCAAACCCACCGCCAAACCACCAAACGGGTTCTGCGTTGTCGGGGTAGGCAATGAAAAACCGCACGTTGGCATGGCTGGTGGGCACATAGGGGTTTTTGGGGTGGATGACCAAAGACACGCCCATGGCCTCAAACGGTGCGCCGGCCAGCTCGGGCCGATGGGCGGTGGCCGACGCGGGCATGGCCGTGCCTTTGACGTGAGAAAAGTTGACGCCGGCCTGTTCAAAAACGGCCCCGTCTTTTAAGACGCGGCTTTCGCCGACGCCTAGCTTGCTGTGCCAGCTGTCGGGCACAAATTGAGCGCCGCCGTCAGCGGCTTCTAGGGCCTGACAGATTTGGGCTTGAATGGTGTGTAGAAACCGCTTGACGGCATCGACGGAAAGAGTGGACATGGCAAACGCTCATCGGTTTAAAATAATGCCTATTGTAACGCATTTCGTTCCATCAGGCGTTGTCTGGCGTCGGTTTAATGGTTAGGCCGACGTGCCTTACTGACCTTTAAGAAAGGAAGAATATGTATACCGTTTATGGCTTAGGAACCCCTAATGGGTTCAAAATCAGCATTGCATTGGCCGAATTAAAGCAGTCTTATGCCTGTAAAATCATCGACATCGCTAAGGGCGAGCAGTTTGCCCCCGAGTTTTTGGCGCTCAATGCCAATCATAAAATTCCGGTCTTGGTCGATTCGGCCGCCGAAGGCGGTGAATTGGTGTTGGCCGAAAGCGGCGCCATTTTGCTGTATTTGGCCGAAAAGCATGGCCAGTTTTTGCCTGCGGCCACGCATGAGCGCTGGGCCACCATCCAGTGGCTGATGTTTCAAATGGGCGGCTTTGGGCCCATGTTGGGGCAGTTGCATCACTTTAAAGTGTATGCGCCTGAGGTCGTGCCTTACGGCGTGAATCGCTACGATGCCGAGGGGCGTCGCCTGTATGGCGTGTTGAATACCCAGCTGGCCGGCAAAGACTACGTGGTGGGGCAAGACTACACCATTCCCGACATGGCCTTATACCCTTGGGCGCATTCGCATGACAAACAGGGCATTGATTTGGCCGATTACCCAAATGTCCAAGCCTGGTTTGAGCGGGTGGGCGCGCGCCCTGCGGTGCAAGAGGGCATGGCAGCATTTGGCTAAAGCCAGAAACCACAACGCAGCCCTTGGG
>JAGNPU010000147.1 GCA_017989485.1 Neisseriaceae bacterium | reverse complement strand
GGGCCAGGGCGGGCGGGCTTTGCTCCAGCTGTCTGAACCCCATGGCTATTTTACGGTGAAATGGGGGCCGCACTCAGCCCACCAGTGCCGATTTGATTTTGACCTTGCGGCGCAGGCGCCGACCACAGGCCCAGAAAAACACACGCTGACCTGTCAGCCAGAAGGAAAACCAAAATGACCCTTTCTCATCTACGATGCGCGATTTGGGCGCTGTGCCTGTGGGTGTCGGTGCCGGCCTATGCTTGGGAAATTTGTCCTGGGCCGTCCAACCATCATGTCCAACGCGTGCCTGCGCCGAGCTTAGATCGAATCGACTACACCAGTCGTGGCAGCGTGGATTTAAATACCCAGCAAACCGCGTATGAAATCGTGATTAAAAATGGCCAAAATGGGTCGATAGCCCTCACCGACCAGCGCGAGATCCGCAACATCGACATGATGAATATCCGAGATGCGTGCAACAGCAGTGGGTCACCCTACCACAATGCTCGGGTGACGTTTGTGCCAGGCAAAAGCATGGGCGGAAGTGGGCACATGCAGGCCAGTACCGATTATGGCATCGACTTAACGTTTGGTGTGAAGCTGTTTTTAAATGGCCATGAAGCATTGCCCAATCCGGTTCAATCAAAATTTGCCACCAAGTTTGGCATGATTTTGAGCATCACCAAAATTCAGCAAACGGGACCGGTTAAAGGCGGTGGCGGCACCTATCAACGCGTCAAAATGGGGCAGTATAAGGTGGGCGCGATTGAAACCAATACCGCGTGGGATGGGGGTTACGTCGACGTCTATCTGTGGATTAAAATCAAGAATGAACAGCTGACCTGTCAAATCATTGGCAGTGGCCACATTCGTGCCGCCTTAAAGCCGGTGAAGCGGAATGACTTAATGGGTCAAAATACGCCGATTAAGGGCGGGGTGAGCGAGGCCATTCGCCTGAGTTGCCCGAAAAACATTAAGGTTGCGGCGATTTTAACTGATCCGACCAACCGTCAGGTGGTGAGTGAGTATTTAAACAGCACAGAAAACAATGGGGTGGTGTTTAAGCTTAAACGCAGCAACGGCGATGGCCAGTACTTGCGCTTTGGCCCTAATAATTTTGCCTATGAAGACAACCATCAGTTTGTGATGGATGCCAAAAATGGTGAGGTGGTTGAGTCTTTTGACGTGTATTACGCGGTCAAGCCGAATGCCAAAGACGTGAGGCCCGGGCCGGTCAGTGGCCGTGCAGAAATCACTTTTTCCTATCAATAAACCACACGGTACAAAAATCGGCCCTAGGGCCGATTTTTTTGGTCATGCCTTTAGGCAGCAACCTTAAACTCGGCTTTAATGTGGCCGTGTAAGTCTAGGCTCATCACGTCGCCTGGGTGGACTTCGCCCACGCCGGCGGGCGTGCCGGTATAAATGATGTCGCCTTTGGTGAGGCCGTAATATTGAGACAGGTGGCTGATGATTTTTTGTACCGAGAAAATCATCAGGTCGGTATTGCCACTTTGGCGGGTTTGGCCGTTGACTTTGAGGTCAAAGGTCAGGCCGCTAGGATCGTCCACGATGAGGCTGGAGACAAAGTCAGAAATACAGGCCGCACCTCTAAAGCCTTTACACTGGGTCCAAGGGTGGCCCTGACTTTTGGCTTTGTCCTGTAGGTCGCGTGCGGTCAAGTCTAGGCCAATGCCGTAGCCTGCAACATACTCTAGGGCATCGCTTTCGCTGATGTTTCGGCCATCTTCTTTGATCAAGACGACCAGTTCGCATTCATAGTGCACGCTTTGCGAGTGGCTGGGCAAAATCACCGGTTGCGGCGCATGTAGCAGCGACGACGTGGGTTTTAAAAACACCATGGGCTCGGTCGGTACGTCGTTGTTCAGTTCTTTGGCGTGGGCGACATAGTTGCGGCCTACACAGAAAATATTGCTAATGGGGGTGTCTAAACCATTCAGTGAGACGGTCGCCATGATGTAATTCCTCGTGATTTTGTTGGTTTTATAAAATGAAAACGGCCCATGCCCTAGGGCACAGGCCGTCTGTTAAGGCTAAAACGTACCGTTCACCTTTTTGTTGCGCATCAAGCACAACATGTCGGCCGCAATATGGGCCGCGGCTAGGGCCGTGATTTCGCTTTGGTCATAGCTAGGCGCCACTTCCACCACGTCCATGCCGACGATGTTTAACGACTCCAAGCCGCGCAAAATGCTTAATGCTTGCGCCGTGGTCAGGCCGCCGGGCACCGGGGTGCCCGTACCGGGGGCGTAGGCCGGGTCTAGGCAGTCAATGTCAAAGGTCAGGTAAACCGGGTTGTTGCCAATAATGTCTTTGATGCGGCTAATGGTTTCTTTCACGCCATGCTCATGCACCCAAGGGGCAAACAGCATGTTCATGTTCATGAAATCATCGTTCCAGGTGCGGATGCCGACCTGAGCCGACGTGGCTGGGTCGATTAGGCCATCTTTAACCGCTTTGTAAAACATGGTGCCGTGGTTGAGTGAATCAGGGTTGTCGTCTGGCCAGGTGTCGCAATGTGCGTCAAAGTGCAGGAGGGACAGCGGCTTGCCGTATTTCTCTGCGTGGGCGATCAACAGCGGATAGGTCACATAGTGATCGCCACCAAAGGTCAACATCTTGGCGTTGCTGTTGTTGAGAATATGGCGGGCATGATTGATGATGCTGTCTTTAATCGTCATCGGATTGTGGGCGTCAAACCAGCAGTCACCATAGTCAATCACGGCAAGGTCGTCAAAAGGGTCAAAGCCCCAAGGAAACGGCTTGAGTTCGGCCAGCTGTACGCTGGCGGCGCGAATGGCGGCAGGGCCTTGGCGGGCGCCGGGACGGAAGGTGGTGGCCAAATCTAAGGGCACACCCGACACCACGATGTCGGTGCCGCTTAAGTCTTTGCTGTAGTTTCGGCGCATAAAGGACAGCACGCCGGCGTAAGTATTTTCTATGGATGAGCCATATAACGAGCTACGGCTGATGGCACCGTCGCCAATGGGTTCTGACATCTTTTTATTCTCCGGTAGGGCGCCGCATGGAAGGCATGCGGTTACTGTCCATCTTTATTATGAACACAGCCGACAGTTTGAGGCTGTGTTGTCGCTAAGAGCACAAAGTTTGCCTGTTTTGACCCATAAAAGCAACCTTAAAAACCCCATGCCGTGGCGACGGCATGGGGCGGGGCTTACAGGATTTCGATGGCGTGGTCGGCCAGGCGTGAACGCTCGCCGCGGCGCAGGGTGATGTGGCCAGAGTGGGCCCAGCCCTTGAATCGATCGACCACATAGGTCAGGCCGTTACTGCCTTCGGTTAAATAGGGCGAATCGATTTGGGCCAGATTGCCCAGACACACTACTTTGGTGCCTGCGCCCGCACGGGTGACCAAGGTTTTCATCTGTTTCTGGGTCAGGTTTTGGGCTTCGTCAATGATGAGAAACTTATTGTGGAAGGTGCGCCCGCGCATAAAGTTCATCGACTTAATCTTGATGCGGGTGCGCATCATTTCCTGGGTGGCGGCCTTGGCCCAGTCGCCGCTGTCGTCCTCGCTCTTGCCTAATACCTCTAGGTTGTCCTCTAGCCCGCCCATCCAAGGGTTCATTTTCTCTTCTTCCGTCCCCGGTAAAAAACCGATGTCATCGCCCACGGGGATGGTCGCCCTGGTGACAATAATTTCATCATATTGTTTATAATCAAAGGTCAGGCTCAGGGCGGCGGCCAAGGTCAATAAGGTTTTGCCCGTGCCGGCTTGACCCAGAATGGTGACCATGTCTAGGTTGGGGTTCATCAGCAGGTTGAGGGCGTAGTTTTGTTCGATGTTGCGCGCGTTAATGCCCCAAACGGAATGTTTGTTGGAGCTGTAATCCTTAATGGTTTGTAAGGTGGCTTCATCGCCTTGAATGTCGATGACCTGGACGTAGAAAGGCGAGTCGCCTTCGTCGCTCCACAGCAGTTCGTTAATCGTCAGCTGGCGAACGTCTTTGCCTTTGACCTTGTAAAACACCGTGCCGTTTTCCTGCCATGAGGTGAGGTTGGCGCCGTTGCGCAACCAGAAGCTGTTGTCTAGCTGTTGGTGGCCGGTGTACAGCATGTCGCTGTCGTCGATGATTTTGTCGTTGCGGTAGTCTTCTGCGGCCAAGCCTAATGCCTTGGCCTTAATGCGCATATTGATGTCTTTAGAGACGAGGGCGATGTAGGTGTCTTTAATTTTCTTTTCTAAAGACAGCATCACGCTGAGGATTTGGTTGTCGCCGTGGGTTAACGGCAGGTTGTCCGGCAGGGGTTCGGTTTCAATCGAGGTTTGTAAAATGAGTTTGCCGGTGGCCTCTTTGTGGCCGGTGCCGTTAAGGGGGATGCCGGTGCTGATGGCGTCGTTATTGCTGCTGATGAGGTCGTCGAGGATGCGGCTGGCTTGGCGGGCGTTGCGGGCCACTTCGCTGAGGCCTTTTTTATGGGCATCCATTTCCTCGAGGGTGGTCATGGGGATGTAGACATCATGTTCTTCAAAACGAAAGAGGCTATTGGGGTCGTGCAACAACACGTTGGTGTCGAGCACGAATAGGCGTCTTTTAGCAGTATTACGAGGGGGGTTGACCATTATGAATATCCTTGTGTAAGTGAATAATCGAAAACAGCAGCACCAACGGTTACGGCAGGATTGAGGGTTATTGTGCGGCCACCTCTTTTAGGTAGGCCAATACTTCGGCAACATGGTCAGGCACGCGCACTTTACGCCATTCTTTGCTAATGAGGCCTTCTTGGTTGAGGATAAAGGTAGATCGTTCTATACCCATGACTTGTTTACCATACATATTTTTCAGTTTAATGACATCAAACAGATTACAAACGGTTTCGTCGGCATCAGACAGCAGGGCAAAGTTTAAACCCTGTTTGGCCTTGAAGTTTTCGTGAGACTTAATGCTGTCGCGAGAAATGCCCACGACGGTATAGCCTAAGGCCTTAAATTCGGCCAGCTGGTCTTTAAAATCGTTGGCTTGGGTGGTGCAGCCAGGGGTGCTGTCTTTGGGGTAGAAATAAACCACTAAAGGAAGGTGCTCATCGCTGTTGAATAAAACGTCGTCGGTCGCGGGCAGGGTAAAGCTGATTTTTTGGGTCATAGGGTCTCCTTTAGACGGTTATGAGCGGGTGAATACGCGGATACCTTAACATTAAGCGTTATTGTTTTGTCTGGCAAGTAGGGCGCGGTGAATAATCCGGCAAAAGCCGGTAAGAAGTCGGTATAAAGGTGTTCAGAACGCCCGGGCTGAAGTATCATTTAGGCTGAATTAATCAAGGATGGACGACAGTCATGACGCGACAAATAATTTTGGATACCGAAACCACGGGTTTGAGTGCCAGAAACGGGGACCGCCTGGTGGAATTCGCTGGGGTGGAGATGATCGATCGCCAGCTAACGGGCCGTTATTTACACCTGTATGTGAATCCAGAACGCGACATTCCGGCTGAGGCCTCAAACATTCATGGCATTTACGCCAAGGACGTGGCCGACAAGCCCCTCTTTAAAGAAGTAGGCCAGCAAATCATCGACTTTTTGGCCGACAGTGAACTCATCATTCATAACGCCCCGTTTGACGTGGGCTTTTTGAATAATGAGTTTGGCCTGGTGGGCCTGCCCATGGTGGCCGACTTCACCAGCAAGGTCATCGATAC
>JAGNPU010000146.1 GCA_017989485.1 Neisseriaceae bacterium | reverse complement strand
CTACATTAATATCCCCGACAAATTCAAACTGTAAAGTTTGTTTCATTTTACTATTCCTCTAAGCAAGCACGACACAGCCAGGCGGGCCCCGACGGGATTCGAGAGGCACAAGAACGGGCCTACCACTTTATGTCGGCCATGGCCGGCGACCTTCCGCAATTCGAGGCCGCCAGCCGCGCCCTGTTTGCCCAAGACCAAGCCCTGCTCACCACGCTGATCCAGCCTTGGCCTAAGGACATTCAAGCCCACATCGTGCGTTTGAATACCCCCGACGACGCGACAGACTAAGCCGTGGTTGTGACCACAAAAAAAGCCAACCGCTTGCGGTTGGCTTTGGATGCTGTTCGGTGCTTATTCGTAAGGCACGGCGTAGATTTTCACCCGCTCAATGCGCTGGTTTTCCATCTCGATGACCTCAAAGCGCCAATCCTGATAGTCGACGCAGTCGCCCACCTTGGGAATCCGCTGCAGCTCTTCCATGACCAAACCGGCCACGGTGTGGTAGTCCACGTCTTCTTCCAAGACGGCTAGGCCCAACTGCTGCTCCAGCGCCGAGTATTCCAAGCTGCCATCGACGGTAAAGCTCTTGTCGCCGTTGGCCTGTATGCTCGGGGCTTCTTCGCTTTCATAGTCTTCAGGAAAGTCGCCGGCGATGGTTTCCAAGAGGTCTTTCATGGTCACCAGGCCCAAAATCGTCCCAAACTCATCGACCACAAAGGCCAAGTCAGCGGTTTGGCCGCGAAACTGTTCCATCGCCCGCAGCGCCGTGGTGTTTTCCAACAAAATCAGCGGTTTTCGAATGGCTTCGTTGATGTTCATCTGACCGTCGGTCAAATACTGGGTCAACAAGTCTTTCTTGTTCACATAGCCCAAGGCTTCATCAATGCCGGCCTTGCCCACCACCACCAAACGGGAAAACGGGGTGACTTTAAGCTGGCGGATTTGCTCGTCCTTGGTTTGGGAAATGTCCAGGCGCTCAATGTCGCGACGCGGCGTCATCATGCCCAGTATCGGCCGCTCGGCCAGGGTCAACACGCTGCGGATCATGCTGCGCTCATTGGCGTTAAAATGGCCGTCGTCTAACACGCCATCGGCCATCTGCTCTTTGGCCAGCAGCTGATCGCGCACGCCCATTGCCCCCAACACGTTGTCGGCCAAACGATGGCGCCAAGAACGGCTGATGAACATGTTTTTCTTGCTGTTTTTTTGCGACACCTGATTAAACACCTCGATCAAAATCGAGAAGCCAATGGCCACGTATAAATACTCTTTGGGAATATGAAAATGTAGGCCTTCCACAATCAGGCTAAAGCCGATCATCAACAAGAAGCCTAGGCACAGCATCACCACCGTCGGGTGGCGATCCACAAACGCCGTCAAGGGCTTACTGGCCCAAATCATGATGGCCATGGCCACCGCCACCGCCAACATGGCCACGGTAATGTGGTCGACCATGGCAACGGCGGTGATCACCGAGTCGATGGAGAAGACGGCGTCCAACACCAAAATCTGCACCACCACGGCCCCAAAAGCCGAGTACACGCGGGTTTCTTTGGTTTGGGCGTGGCTGTTGTGGCCTTCTAAGCGCTCATGTAGCTCCATGGTGGCCTTATACAATAAGAACAGGCCACCGATGATCATGATGAGGTCTTTCACCGACACGGCAAAATCGCCCACGTAAAACAGCGGGTTGGTCAGGGTAATAATGTAGGACACAAAGCCCAGCATGATGATCCGGATGATAATGGCCATGCTGAGGCCCATGATCCGGGCACGGTCTCTGAGCTCTGGGCGCACCTTGTTGGCCAAAATGGCCACAAACACGAGGTTGTCTATCCCCAAAACAATTTCCAACACCAACAAGGTCACAAACCCCACCAGTATGCGGGGGTCCATGACCCAACTTAAATCAATATCCATGATTATGCGTTTTCACCTTTTTGAAAAAATCATGTTAAAAAAACGAACAAAGGCAACCTGAATGAATTTCAGGTTGCCTCAAATCTATTACCTAACACAGGCACAGTGCGCCATTAGCGCAATGTGTTGCAGCCAAATAGTCCTCGGTCGGGGTCCAGGGTCGTCGTCCATGTGTTATATAGATACTCTTAATATAAAGCCAAATATTATCATAACTTATTCAATAATGACAAATAATCAGCATTGCCTTGTGGCCGATTAACCTACAGTGTGCCGTAAGAATGCAGGCCCGACAGGAAAATATTCACCCCAATAAAGGCAAAGGCGGTGATGAATAGGCCAATAATCGCCCACCACGCCAGCACGCGACCGCGCCAACCGGCCACCAAGCGTAGGTGCAACCAAATGGCGTAATTCAACCACACGATGAAGGCCCAGGTTTCTTTCGGGTCCCAGCTCCAGTAACGGCCCCAGGCATCAGCCGCCCATAAGGCGCCCAAAACGGTGGCGATGGTGAAGAACAAAAACCCAACCGCAATGGCTTTGTACATGACTTCGTCGATGACTTCCGCCGTCGGCAAAATCTTGGTGCCCTTGTTGTTCAACACCAATAATTCGGCAATCCCCAACATGGCGGCCATACAAAATGCGCCATAGCCCACGAAGTTGGCCGGCACGTGAATCTTCATCCACCACGACTGCAAGGCTGGGATGAGGGGTTGAATCTCATGGGCGTCTTTTTCAAAGCTGTACCACAACACAAAGCCCACGGTCACCGCCAGGAACAAGTACACAAAGGCGCCTAGGCGCTGTACTTGGAACTTGCCTTCATAATATAAGTACATCAGTGCGGTAATCACCATGAACAACACAAACACTTCGTACAGGTTAGACACCGGCATATGGCCCGCGTCTGGGCGCAGCAAATAGCTTTCATGCCAGCGCACCATCAGGCCGATCAGGCCCATGGCGGCAGCGGCCCAGGCCATGCCCGTGCCCATGCTCAACAAGACGTTGCCGCCGGCGACTTCATTACCCTTAGGCTGACGCACAAACAGGCCCACGGTGTAACAGGCCAAGGCCAGGAAGGTCAATGCCGACTGCCACATAATGGCCGCCTGGCTAGACACTAAATACTGTAGGAAAAAACTGTTGGCGCCGTTGGCCATGTCGCCACCGTAGGCATAAATCCCGAGGTAGGCGCCTAGGGCACAGACGATGGTGAATACCCGCAATGGCTTATCAAACCAGCCAAGGAGAATAATGCCCACGCTGCTGCCCCACAGAATGGCGACTTCATAACCATCCATATGGTGGGCAATATACGTTTGGGCAAAGGCGGCGGCCGCCATAATGAGGGCGGCAAACACCCAGTCAAACCACCCGAGAGAGTGAAATAACGATTTTTTGGTCAGTAGCGTGTGTGTCTCTGGTTTATTATTTTGCTTGGTCATGGGTTAAATCCTTAGCCAATTGGTTTAGTTTTGCGGCGTGTTCCGGGCATTCTATGTCTAAATCGCGGGCGTGGCGGGTGGCGCTCATGGCCATTCTCACCCCATCTTGGCCGAACCATAACCACAGGCGTTTTTCACGCACGTAGAACATGAAGATGGTGCCAAAAATCAACAATACCGAGCCAACATACACCCAGAACTGGCCGGGTGAACGCGTCAATTGTAAGCCCGAAGACTGTAATTGTTCAAAGTTTTCTAACTGCATATACACCGGCGATTGAATTTCTTGCAGTGCCGTCAGGCCCACCAGCGCATTCACCACAAACTGGCTACGGCTGGCGTCATTCGGCCAAGCGGCCTGGCCTTGGTCCTGCATGGAAATGTCCAGCAAATCTGCGCTGACGCCGTGCAAAATGCTCACAAACAGCGCCCCCATGTCTTGCTGCTGCTCGGTGGGGATGTTTTTCTTCACAAACTCATCAATGCCCAAGTAGCCGCCATTGTCGGTAAACAGGCGCATCACGTTGCGCACGGCCATCGTAAACTGCGCGCGCATGTGCGGCTCGACTTTAGACGTCGCCCGCTCGATGGCGCGGTTAAGCTGAGCGGGGTCGGCCATGCTGCGACGGAAGTTCATGAAGGTGTTGATGCTGTCGTCGCCGTCGGCGGGCAGGCGCAACCAGTTATACGGCTCGCTCACCACGGTGCGTTCGCCCAAAACAAAGTAGCGAGTGCCTTCTTGGCTAATCGGCTCCATATACTGCATATACTCTTGCGCCTGGCCGGCGGCATCACGAATTTTGTAGGTGATGCTGGGGCCAATATTGGCCATGGTTTTTTCTTTGGTCACCGCGCGCACGTCTTTGACTTTTTCGCCAAAGCTACGGTCGTTCGGGTCTTTTTGGCTGAAATCTTCCACGTTAATCATGCTGAATTCGGCAAACTCAATGCTGTATTTTTGGTCGCCCATGTCCAGCGGAAAGGCGTTCATTGAGGTGGCATTCAGCTGCGCGGGCCCGCTCTCAGGACGCTTTAAATCCCAGGCCCTAAAGTTAAGCTTAGAGCCGCCGTCGCCAAAGCTAGACTGATAAATGGTGATGCCTTGCACCGTCAGCGGATGATTCACGCGGATGGTGGCTTCATGCACTTTGCCATTGTCGTTTTCGGTCACCACGATGTCGCTGGCAAAGTTTTTCGGCATGCCGGTATTGTAATAGTCGACATAGAATTTATTCAGCTTCACCGTAAACGGCAACTCTTGCACGAAATAGCCTTTGTCGGCGTTCAAGAACACCACGTTGGCGCTGCCGCCTTCGGGCAACATCACGTCACCACGGAAGGACAGGGCATCCGAACCGATTCGGCTCTTGGGCTTGAATTCACTGGCCAATAGCGTGTCCGGGTCTGGCACCAAACGACCGGTCAACATGCCCAGTTTCAACACCATATTGCTGTCGATCAGGCCGCCCAAACAGATGACGATTAAGGCCGCGTGGGCAAAAATATAGCCCAACTTGCTGGCGCTGCCTTTTTTGGCCGCAATCAGTATGTCGCCGTTGTCCTGCTCTTTAACCTTGTAGCGAAAACCCTCTACCGTGAGGTATTGCTTGGCCACCTCAGGGTCTAAAGCGCCCTCTAACACCACCGAGTGCTTCATCGATTTAAGGGATTTTTCGGTCGCCTTAATGCGGTAAGAACGCATTTCTTTCAAAAAAGGTGGGGCGTTGCGCAACAAACACAGGCTGGTGGAAATCACCAAAAACAACATAATCAGCACGAACCAGGCCGATGCGTACACGTCGTACAGGCCTAGGAATTTAAATATTTCGTACCAAAACGGCCCAAACTTAAAGGCGTAGTCCGTCATGGCCTGGCCTTGTTGCAATACGGTACCGACCACAGAAGCAATGCCCAACACGCTCAGCAAAGACACCGCAAAGCGCATAGAGCTTAAAAACTCATACAGGGCTTTGCGCTTAGAAGAAGATTTTTTCGGTTTCATCATGGCTCAAAAGAAAAAAAAGGGACGCTCATTCGCGACCCTTTCGATTATACCTGAAATATCTGTAATCAACTTGTTATCACAGGATTATTCTAGACCTTGTACGTAGTTCGCCACCGCAGCGATCTCGTCGTCACTCAGGCGAGTGGCAATAGGGTCCATCATGTTATGCACACGTTGGCCGGTTCTAAAGGCCGTCATTTGCTCAACAATGTAGTCGGCGTGCTGGCCGCCAATACGTGGATAAATGTCAGGCATGCCGGCGCCGTTAGGGCCGTGGCAAGACATACAGGCGGGGATTTTT
>JAGNPU010000145.1 GCA_017989485.1 Neisseriaceae bacterium | reverse complement strand
CCGCTGGCCACGCCCACGCCGTTGCACCCACACACCACATACACCTTGTCGGCCACCTTTTGAAACACCGACTGATGGTTGCGCGTCATGCACAGCAAGCCGCCCCAGCTATGGGCAAAGCCTATGCCGCGCTTGGCCAAGGCTGGAAAACGCGCCCACAAGGAGCGCTGGTGCTGTTGCACCGCCCGCTGCCGCTGTGCCTCACTGTGGCCCAGCTGGGGGGCAAAATCAAAGCTATTGCGCACCATGATGCGGCGGTCTGGCGTCCACCGTACCGTGCTGCCCGCTGGGTGGGCCGAGGTCAACCCCCATGCGGGCACCTGGCCGAGCGTTTCGGCCAACACATCCGGCGGCAGCGGCTCGGTCAGGCTGGCGTAAGTAAACACCGGCGCCAGGCGATGCTTGGCCAAACCAAAGGCTTCGGCAAAGGCGCTGACGGTGTGCACCACGGTGGTGGCGGTGAAGGCCCCGTGGGGCGTGTGTAAACGCGTCACCTCGGCGTAGTCGATGGCGGTAATCGGCGTGTCTTCATACACCGTCAGCCGATCGCGTAAGCCACGAGCAATGCCGCGCACCAGCGCCGCAGGGTTCATCAAAATATTGCCGGGCGTGTACACCGCTGCCTGATAGTAAGCCGTGCCTAAGCGCTGCGCCAAGGCCTCGCCTTCAAGGTAGTCATAGCCAAACTGAGCCTGGTCTAAGGTGTGCATAAAGCCCTGCAATAAAGGCAGGTGAGCGGGTTCGTGCGCGGCCATATACTTGCCGGCCTCATCCCACTGGCAATCTATGCCCAAGGTGTCTTTAAATGCCCTCAGCCGATCGATGGCAAACGTGTTGAGCCGGTGCACCCATAGGTCATGCGCCCCGTCTTGGGCGCGGCTGTCGATGTTGTGCGGTAGGTCAATAATAAACCCTGCGTTGCGTCCAGAGGTGCCCTGGCCGACTTTGAGCGCGTCCACCACGGCGATGCGTTGCTGCGGCCGTAATTCCTGTAGCCGTGCCGCCACCGCCAAACCGGTATAGCCGGCCCCGATGATGACCACGTCGAAATGGGCATCGGCCACAAACGGATGGCCCACCTCGGCGTGCTGGTTGGGCGCCGTTTCAAACCAGCCCAGCGAGCCGTCGATTTTCGGATGATGTTTGATATTCGGCACAGCCATTCTCCTTGTTTTAAGCCATCATTATAAATCAACCCAGGCCTCTGGCGACCCCATTGACATCAAACACGGCCTCATCGATACATGCTTGACCCGATGAGGGCCTGCAGTAAATCCTGTACCGACGTGGGCAATAGGCGGTTGCGCCGCACGATGAGCTGCGCCTTGGCCGACTCAAACACCGGGTTTTGGGTCCGCAGCGCCACGCACTGGCCTGAGGCCAGCTCTTCGGCCATGTCGCGCTCGCGCATAAAGCTGACGCCAAGGCCCATGCGGGCAAACTGGCGTAAGGCCATCACCGAGCTGGTCACCAGGCCGGGGGTGAACTTGACCTGCTCGTTCAGCTCGGCCGCGTCGACCATTTGGCGAAACCCAAACCCCGGCGGCATGACCCCTACCCGATAGGGCAGCAAGGCCTGCAAAGCAATCGGGCCCGAATGATTGGCCAGTGGGTGATCGGCGGCAACGGACACGCACACCGGCTCAAGCCGCTCGGCCAACACCTCGATTTCGGCGGGCACGGTGATGCCATAGGCCAGGCCAATATGGGCCCTGTCCTCGACCACGTGCCGCACCAGCTCATTCATGTTCATCACGTCTAGGGCGATTTCGATGTGGGGGCTGGCCTGGCAAAAATCATGTAGGGTGTGAATGATTAACTCGGGCACAAAGCCTTCGCCCGACACCAGCTTGATGCGGCCACGACGGGCCTGGTTGAGGTCGCACAAGGCGCCGATGAGGGCCTCTTCTTTTTCTAAGCGCTCTTTAACATAGGCCATCACCACCCACGCGGCCTCCGTCGGCTTGAGGCGATTGCCGCGGCGTTCAAACAAAGTGGTGTTTAAATCCACTTCCAGCTGTTGGATTTGGCGGCTGATCACCGATTGTTCGACGTCGAGCTGGTCGGCGGCCTGACGCATTGAGCCGGCCTGAACCGTGGCGTAAAAATAGCGTAAGCGCCGTTCGCTCAGGCCTTGCAGCGCGGTACCGTAGGGAAAATGGATGGCCATGATGACTTTCTATGATGACTAATAAGCATCACCAAACTACCGCTTTGTTCATTGAAGCGCAATATCTTTGTGCCTATACTGATTTTACATAAAGATTCATGGCCTTAAATGAATCAACAACAAACACATACTCTTAGAGGAGTTACCATGAACGCCAACCCTGCTGCGGCCGGCCAACGGCCCCCTGTTGATCCGGCATTACGTAAGATTTATGCCAAAATTAACTTTCGCTTACTGCCCTTCTTGCTGCTGTGCTATTTCTTTGCCTATTTAGACCGCGTCAACATCGGCTTTGCCAAGCTGCAAATGCAGCAAGACTTAGGCATGTCCGACGCCGTCTACGGCTTTGCCGCCGGCATTTTCTTCCTGGGCTACGTGATGTTCGAAGTGCCCAGCAACCTCTGGCTGGAAAAAATCGGCGCCCGTAAATCCATTGCCCGCATCATGGTGCTGTGGGGCCTGACCTCGGCGTCGATGCTGTTTGTCACCAACGAAACCAGCTTTTATATTCTGCGCTTCTTGCTGGGCGTGTTTGAAGCCGGCTTTGCCCCTGGGATGATTTTTTATCTGACGTATTGGTATTCCGGCGCCCGCATGGCCCGAGTGATGTCGATTGTGATGTTGGCTGGCCCTTTAGGCGGCATGTTGGGCGGCCCGGTGTCGGCTTGGATCATGGCCACCATGAGCGACAGCACCGTGATGGCTGGCTGGCAGTGGCTGTTCCTGATTGAGGGCTTGCCCTGCGTGTTCTTGGGCGTGATGGCCTTCTTTTATCTAGACGACAAGCCCGGCCAAGCCAAGTGGTTGTCGCCTGCGGAAAAAGCCCTGCTGGTCAAAGACATTGGTCAAACCAAAGAAACCAGCCACAGCGGCTTCAAAACCGTCTTGCGCGACCCTTGGGTGTACTTACTGGCCTTTGCCTACTTCTGCATCATCAGCGGCATTTACGCGGTGGCCTTCTGGTTGCCTACCCTCATCAGCGGCAGCGGCATCGCCGACCTGAAGCAGGTTGGCCTGTACTCAGCCATTCCCTATGTGTGTGCCGCACTCTTTATGTGGTGGTTTGCCAAAAGCTCGGACAAACATCAAGAACGCCGTTGGCACAGCACTTTGCCCGCCCTAGGCGCCGCCATCTTCTTGGCCTTGGCGATTGTGTTTGGCGACAATTTCGCGGTGTCTTTGGCGGCCATTTCTCTGGCCACCGGCTTGATGTGGGCAGCCTACACCGTGTTTTGGGCGATTCCATCGCAATACCTAGAAGGCTCTGCGGCGGCGGGTGGGATTGCCTTAATCAACAGCATAGGCCTTTTGGGCGGCTTGGTTAGCCCCATGCTGATGGGCTTTGTCAAATCAGCCACCGGTTCGCTGATGGCAGGCTGGTTTGCCATCGCAGGGGTCTTGGCCCTAGGCGCCATCACCTTGCTGTTTGTGGCACAAAAAAAGAAAAAATAACCGTCATCGCTCGGTTCTTGGCCACAGGCCCATGAACCGAGCCACGGCGCACACCAAAGGACACATCATGCGCATCATCATTGCGGGTTTCCAACACGAAACCAATACCTTCGCCCCCACCCAGGCCGGCTACGACAAGTTTGAGCACGGCGGCGGCTACCCCCCCATGTGCCACGGTGACGACCTGTTCGCGTTAAAAGACATGAACATCCCCATCGCCGGCTTCATCAATCAAGCCAGCCAAGATGGCCACGAACTCATCCCGGTGATTTGGGCCGCCGCGGCCCCCTCGGCCCACGTGACCATAGACGCCTTTGAGCGCATTTGCGCCGACATCACCACGGCGGTGGCCAGCCAGGCGGCCGACGGCGTCTATTTAGACCTGCACGGCGCCATGGTGTGCGTGCACCACGACGATGGTGAAGGCGAGCTGCTGGCCCGCATCCGCGCCCTCATCGGGCCCGACATCCCGCTGGTGGCCAGCCTCGACCTACACGCCAACGTGACCGACAAAATGTTGGCCAATGCGGATCGCCTGGTGGCCTACCGCACCTATCCCCACGTCGACATGGCCGACACCGGCGCACGGGCGGCGGTGCAAATGAACGCCTGCTTTAACGGCGACACCGCGGTTTTGGTCAACCGTCGCCTGCCGTTTTTAACCCCGATTAACGCCCAGTGCACCTTTGTCGAACCCGCCCGCAGCGTTTATGCCCACGTGGCCGAGCTTGAGCGCACCAGCATGTCCTCGATGTCGTTTGCCACCGGCTTTCCCGCCGCCGACTTCAGCGAATGTGGTGGCGTGGTCTGGGGCTATGCGCCCACGCTTGAGGTGGCCACGGCCAACGTCGACCTCATTTACACCCAAATCGTTGACAACGAAGCCGCCTGGGACGTTTCGTTTTTAAGCCCTGAAGCCGCCGTGGCCCAGGCCATGGCTTTGGCCCAAGACGCAGACAAACCGGTGGTGATTGCCGACACCCAGGACAACCCCGGTGCCGGCGGCGACGCCAACACCATGGGCGTGCTCAAGGCGTTGGTGGCGGCCAAGGCGCAAAACGCCGCCATCGGCCTCATCGTCGACCCTGCTGCGGTGGCAGCGGCTTACGCCGCCGGCGTGGGGGCCAGCATAGACATCGCGCTGGCCGGCACCTCCGGCATTGACGGCGACAGCCCTTTACACGGGCGCTTTACCGTCAAAACCCTATCCGACGGCCGCTGCCAATACGGCGGCCCCATGATGCACGGCGTACAGGTAGACGTCGGGCGCAGTGCCTGTTTGGCCATTGACGACATTTTGGTGGTCGTCAGCACCGACAAAGCACAAATGCTCGACCGCAATCTGTTTCGTATGGCCGGCGTCCACCCAGAAGAGATGGCCATTGTGGTGGTCAAAAGCTCGGTGCACTTTCGCGCCGACTTCGAACCCATCGCCGCAGCCGTTTTGATTGCCAAAGCCCCGGGGCCATTGCTGGCCGACCCCGTGGACTTGCCCTGGCAAAATCTGCGCCCCGGCATTCGTCTTAAGCCGATGGGCCCAGTGTTTCACCCACAATAAAAACCCAAACACACACATCAAAAGCAAAAGCACCCCACGGTCAGCCGTGTGGTGCTTTTTTCGTGCCCTCAGCGTCGGCATCACACAGCCACACCGAGAGACACCCCCAATAACAGCAGCCCCAATAGCCCCAGCAACCCGCCAATAATCCGATTTAAGCCAACTTGGTGCTGTAACAGCCGCTGGCGCAGACCCGGCCGAGACAGCACCAGCGCCACTAGGGCAAACCACAGCCCATGTGCCAAGGACAAAAAAGCCCCATAGCCAATTTGGCGGCTGACACCGGTGTCTGCCGCCACCACTTGGGTAAACAGGCTCAACACAAACAGCGTGGTTTTAGGGTTGAGCGCGTTGGTTAAAAAACCCACCCGCCAAGCTTGAAACGCGGAATAACCCACCGCGCCCTCTTGATCCCCCACCGCCACGGCCGGTTGCGTCAACGTTTGCCAACCAATAAACAGTAAATAACCGGCGCCGATGACTTTTAAGCCCTGCAACAACCACGGCGCCTGTAGCAGCAATAGGCTGACCCCAAACACCGTA
>JAGNPU010000144.1 GCA_017989485.1 Neisseriaceae bacterium | reverse complement strand
GTAATCACCTCGCCGGCGTTGACCGCTCGTTCATACACCATGCCGCTCATGGGGGCATACACGGCCAGGTCTTGCACCGATTTTTGGGCCTGGGCCATTTGCGCCATTTGTGCTGAATGGCTGCCTTGGCTGACGGCAAACTGGTTTTTGGCTTCGTCTAGGGCCAGCTTAGAAATAAACCCTTTTTCAAACAGGGTTTGCTGCTGCTGTAGCTTGATTTTGGCCAGGCTGAGGTTGGCCAGGCTGTTGGCCACCTGGGCTTTTTGCTCTTGCAGCAGCTGGCTGACGGACACGTTGTCTAGCCGTGCCAAGAGCTGCCCTTTTTTAACCCACTCGCCTTCTCGCACCGAGACCACCTGCAGGGTGCCGCCGACTTCTGCGTTGACGATGGCCTGATGGTAGGGGTTGAGGTTGCCGGTAAAGGCGAGACCAGCGTGGAGGGCGTTGACCTCGGCGGTGGCGATGTCGACGCTGGAAAGGCGTTTGCTGGCCACCGCGGGCGCAGGGTCGGCCCCGTCATCGGTGGTTGAACCGCCACAAGCAGTTAATAGAGAAAGAAGAAAAACCACAAAAAATTTAGCAAGCATATAGGGTAAGCGGGCCGAGGCCAATGGTGACGAGAAAGTTAGATTTTACTGCTTTATAGGCAGGCGTGGGGGCTTATGTCATTTAAAGTGTGTGATTTAAGCGAGTTGGTGTGTTGTTGGTAAAAGGTTTTTAGTGTTTTTAAAGGGCTAAAAGGCCCACCTTATATGTATTTTAATTAAATGACGGTAATGTTTTTTAAGAATTTATTGAGTCGCCATAGTGTACGGGACGCGCAACAGGCAGCTCATGAATCAGGCCTTTTGCTTTCAGACGGCGGTAGATTTTGGCTTCTAAGGAGCGGTATTGGTCTAATACGTTCAAGCCATCCTGGCTGTAAGCCAAAGAAATACGCTCAATTAAATAGACCAGATAAAAAATGTAGGCGGCATGGCTGGGGGGCTCGATATGGAAGTAGGTGTTTTGCCATGCGGCATATTGATAAAAAAACAGGCGTAAGCCTTCTGAGAACACCTTGCGTTTGCGATAGCGGGTGTATAAGTCAAACAGATCAAAGTGCAAGAGTGAATAAGTTTGCATTTCCCAATCCAAGATGACGTAACCCCGATCGTTGCGGGCAAAGTTACGGCTGTCCGCATCGCCGTGTATGAACGAGGTCAATAAGGGCATATTCGGGTCATAGGCTGCATCGTTGATGGCCGCTCGAATTAAGGCGTTAATCTTGACGTGTGCCGGATGTTGGGTCGCCAAGAGCTGCTGTTTGCGCAGATAGCCAGACAAAGACAGCTGTCCCGTGGTCGTGGTTTGGTAAATCTCGGCCAAAGAGGGGGCCAAGTGGCTGAATAAGTCTTGGTAAATGCGTTTGTCCTGGTTGGCAAAGCGGTTGCCATGCATGACCTGATTGGTGAACGAGGTAATCAAATAGGTCGCATCGGTGCTGGTTGAGCCTAAGGACAGAAGGTCAGGCGTGGCCTGGGGCGTGCTGAACAGATTGAGCCGATGCAGGGTTTTGAGGTGGTTTTTCAGATAGGGGCGACCCTGCTCTTTTGGGAACAGCTTCAGGATTTTTTGATTCTGGCGGGAGCACACAATCAGGCCTTCGCGGCGCTCACGATAGAATAAGACCGTGTCTTTGGGCAGGTTTAAGGTGATGTCGTCTAAATGCTTGCCGGTGAGCCGTAATTGTACATGTTTGAGATAACATAAATAGGTTTTGTAACGAGACTGGCCCACATAATATTTTAGCTCGGCGTTGAGTAAGCTCGGCACATACGCACACAAATGGTTGTGGTACACAAACCGAGTGGGCTCGGTGTGTGTCCAAGTGTCTTGCAATTCGTCTAAAGATTGCAGTAACGTGCTTTGGTGGTGAAGAGGCATAATCTACGCTTTAAGTATGAATAAATAGCATCATAAGATCATAGCCGATTGAAATAATAAGTGCGGTTAAAAAATGTAAAAGCGTGTTAGCAATAAAACGCTAATTTTCATGTGTCACAGTGAGTTGTGTGTTAAAAAAGGGCAAACATTTGGTGTTTGCCCTTTTTTGCTGATGGGGATTATAAATTGTTAAATAAGTAAAAGGTAGGCGCGTAAGGCGTCGCCGGCCACCACGGCCGTTTGCGGCGGCACCTCCACCAGGCAGTTGGCCTGAGTGCAGGCGCTGAGCATGGCAGAGCCTTGATGGGGCAGTAGGCTAATGCGGCTGTGGCCCTCTTGGGTGGTCAGCACGGCCCGTAAAAATTCACGACGCTTGATTTTTTTGGGCTGGTCAAATGCGGCCGTGGCGTATACCTGAGTCAACTGCCAAAAACGTGGGTGGATGCCCATTAAGCGTTTGAGTGCAGGTTGTAACAACAGCTGTGAAGTGGCGAACGTGGCCACCGGATTGCCGGGCAACATGAACACCTTGGCAGCCCCCACCGTGCCCCAAGAAAACGGCTT
This sequence comes from Neisseriaceae bacterium, assembly GCA_017989485.1. Taxonomy (GTDB): domain Bacteria; phylum Pseudomonadota; class Gammaproteobacteria; order Burkholderiales; family Neisseriaceae; genus JAGNPU01. The sequence continues at coordinate 3,236 of JAGNPU010000144.1, read as the reverse complement.
GCCCGGCTTGATCAAGACTTTGTGCTCGATCAGCGTGCCGGCCTTCATGATGGCGTTTTTTAAATGGTCTTCTTCGCCCACCGACACCCCGCCACTGGTGACGATGATGTCGTGGTTGGCGGCGGCCTCGGTAAAGGCGGCTTCGGTGGCCAGCTGTTGGTCGGGCAAAATGCCGCCGTCGGTGACGTGGGCGCCTAGGGCGCTGAGCCAGGCCAGCAGTTGGAAACGATTGGCGTCGTAAATCTGGCCGTCGCCTAAAGGCTGTTCAGGGTTGATCACCTCGTTGCCGCTGGAGAAAACCACAATGCTTAAGGGTTTGAAAACGGTGAGCTCGGGATAGCCCTGGCTGGCGATGAGGCCTAGGTTGGCCGTGCTTAACGGGGTGCCGGCCGGCACCAGCAGATCGCCGACGCGGGTTTCTTCGGCGGCAAAGCGAATGTGTTGCGCGGGCGTGACGGGGGCGGTGAGGCTTAATAGGCTGCCGTCGACTAAGGTTTCTTCTTGGGGCACCACGGCGGTGGTGCCCTTAGGCACGGGGGCGCCGGTGAAAATGCGCACGGCTTCACCGGCAGCTAGGTGCACGTGGGCGGCGCTGTCGCCGGCGGCGATGCGTTCCACAATGGTAAAGGGGCCGGCTTCGTTGGCGGGCGCGCAGAGGGCGTAGCCATCCATGGCGCTGTTGTCAAACAGTGGGCTGGGAAACTTGGCGTGGACGTCGGTGGCCAAAATGCGGTTGGCGGCCTGTCGCAAAGGCAGGGTTTCGGTGGCAGGGGCCTGATAGGGAATGGTTTGTAATTCGTTGAGGGCGTCGTAAAAGTCGATCATGATTACTCCTGCGCAGCCATGCGCGCTAAATCTTGTGGGCGGTTGCCGTTGGCAAACGCCTCGGTTTCGGGAAAGTGTAGGGCCTGGGCCTGATGTTGGGCGAGGAAGCCCCGCAGGGTGCGTTCTCCTCGGGCCAAATAATCAGGCAGGCTGGCCAGCGTCTGCGGGCGCAGCAGCATGATGCTGGGCTGGGGGCCGTCATCGGTATCGGCATACCAGGCAAGGACGTGGGGCCGGGCGTCGGCGGCCGCCAGAAAGCGTGGGATGAGGTCGGGCGGCAGCATGGGCGTGTCGCAGGGCAGGACCACCAGCCAATCCAGTGCGGGTAGGTGGGCCGGTGCCGAGGCCAGACCGGCCAAAGGCCCTTGTGCCGCATAGGCGGGCGCGTCGGCAAAAACGGTGGGGGCCCAGGCTTGGTAGGTGTCTTGGTTGCGGTTGGCGCTAATGCCAAGCCAGTCGCAGTAGGGGGTCAGCACGGGCAGTAAGTGGGTGACCAGGGGTTGGCCCATAAAGGGCACCAGGCCTTTGTCGACGCCCTGCATGCGGGTGGCCAATCCCCCGGCCAAAATCAGCGCGCCGATGGCCGGATTGGGTTTACCAGCGGGTTTTGGCGTCGTCATCGCTGGCCTTGGCGGCAACCCATAGGCTGGTGCCGTTTTGTAAGTGTTCCTGTTTCCAAAAAGGGGCCTCGGTTTTGAGGTAGTCCATAATGTATTCGGCGGCCGCAAATGCTTCTTTACGGTGGGTGGCGGCAACCAGCACGGCCACAATTTGCTCGTCGGTGTACAGATTGCCGACGCGGTGAATGACGCGGCAGGCCTGCAGCGCCCAACGCGCTTCGGCCTGGGTCACGATGCGGGCAATTTCCCGTTCGGTTAAGCCTGGAAAGTGTTCCAAAAACAAATGGCTCAGCGGTTCAGCCTGATCGTGGCCGCGGACTTTGCCGGTAAAGGTCACGACGGCGCCCACGTTCGGCGTGCCCTGACAGAGGGCATCGTATTCATGGGCGAGGTTGAAGTCTTCGGTTTGGATGCTGATCGACATGCTTAACCTCCGGTGACGGGCGGCAACAGGGCCACTTCGGCGCCGACGGGAATGTCTATGGTGCCCTGAGTAATCTGCTGGTTGACCACCAGTCGGAAAATACGCTCGGGCGCTAAGGCTTCGGCCCAGGCGTCACCGCGGCTGCGTAGCCGCGTCAGCAGTTCGTCGCTGTTGCCACCAGACCAGGCCAGCTGTTCTTGCGCCGTGCCCAGCTGTTGCTTGAGGACGCCAAAATAAATAAGGGTGATCATGAGCGCTTTCCTTTAAAAACAGGGTTGGTGTGTGGCTTATTTTACCAGTTATATGCGGGCTTGGATTGAGATTAGTCACGGGCAGTGGTAAGGTTTGCTTTTTCCAAGAATGTAAATGGTTTGCCCATGTCTGAATTAACCCATTTTAATGCCCAAGGCCAAGCCCATATGGTTGACGTTGGGGCCAAAGCCCCCACCGAGCGCGTGGCCACGGCCAGCGGTGCCATCACCATGTTGCCCGCGACGTTTACGGCCTTGCTGGCTGGCAACAATAAAAAAGGCGACGTGTTGGGCATTGCCCGCATCGCCGCGATTCAGGGCACCAAACAAACCAGCACGCTTATTCCCTTATGCCATCCCTTAAGCCTCACCCACGTCGACGTCGACTTTGTGACCGATGCCGACAGCCATACCGTACACCTGAGCGTGACGGCCAAAACCACGGGCCAAACCGGGGTGGAGATGGAAGCCTTAACCGGCGTGATGACCGGCCTGTTGACGGTGTATGACATGCTTAAGGCCATCGACAAGGGCATGCAGATTGTGAACGTCCGCCTATTGGCCAAGCGAGGGGGCAAGAGTGGCGACTTTATTGCCTCCTGAGGGTTTTGCCCAGCATAAGACCATGCAGGTGGCCTGGGTGGGGCAAGACGCCTTGTTTTGGCAAGGGGCGAAAGCCGTTTTGACCCTGCCGACGCTCGTCGTGCATCCCGCCCATGCCCGTGCCGATGACTTACGCCAGGCGTGGCCGGCTCAGGGTTTGGATTTGGTGGTGTGGGACCTGGGCTTCGCCTCGGACGCGGCGCTGACCGAGCTGACCGAAGCTTGGACATGGTTGATGGCGGTGCCGGTATTGGTGGTGTGTGCCCAGATGGATGAGGCCACGTTTAAGGCCCTGTTGGCCTTAGGCGTGAGCGGGGTTTTGCCCAAGCAGATTGAAGGCCAGTATTTGCTGCAGTCGGTCCGGCAGGTCATGGCGGGACAAAAAGTGTTTGCGCCTGAATATCGTGCCTTTGTTGGCGACACGGATGAGCCGTTGTTTCAAACGCTGACGGTGCGGGAACGTGAAATCCTAGACTATTTGGCTAAGGGGGCGAGCAATAAGGTGATTGCTGA
>JAGNPU010000143.1 GCA_017989485.1 Neisseriaceae bacterium | reverse complement strand
GACTGGAAGGCCTATGCCCAGCAGGTCAAGACCAATGCCCAAGCCCTGGCCGAGGTGTTGATTGAACGCGGCCTGCGCATTGTTTCCGGCCGTACCGAAAGCCATGTGTTTTTAGTGGACTTACGCGCCAAACAGATTACCGGCAAAGACGCCGAAGCCGCCTTGGGCCTGGCCCACATCACGGTGAACAAAAACGCCATTCCGAATGACCCCGAAAAACCGTTTGTGACCTCAGGCGTGCGCCTGGGTACGCCGGCCATCACCACCCGTGGCTTTGACGAGGCCGACACCCGCGCTCTGGGCCACCTGATTGCCGACGTTTTGGACGCCCCTCACGACGCGGCCAACCTTCAGGCCGTGGCGGCGAAGGTGCAAGCCCTGTGCGACAAAAACCCGGTGTATTCGGATGCCTAACCCTCGGTTGCACCCACACTAGCTCAGGCACAAAAAATCCCCATAGGCCTTATGGGGATTTTTCTTTGCGCCCGGCGTCGTGGCCTGAATGGGTGCATCCAAGATCAGGGCAATGAATAACACCGAGAAATAGTCAAAAAACCGGCCCACTATCGGCCCACAAAGATAACGATAAATATCGCCCCCATTGGTCATTTGCCGTTGATGGCCAATGCTGACGAACACTCGCCCGACGTATAAGAACAACAAACCCTGCACGTCATCATGGCAGAGCAATCACACTATTTTGGTTTTCCCAGCCCCTGAATTTTGTTAGAATGCCGAATCGTCATAAACAAGCACAGTGATCATCATGAACAAACTCATATTAGGATTTGGTTTAAGCGCCCTATTCGCTTTGGCCGCATGTGGTGGTGAAGACAAAAACACAGTCGTCGAAAGCCCCATTAGCTGTACCAACCCAGAAGCCAGCCAGTTCCTACTGGATGACATCAGCAAGAAAGCCACGCAGGCGACTTATGGTTTAAAAAACTTGGGTTGGGATGTTTCGGAAGAAAAAATCAACGCCATCTTGGCGCAGTTACAATTCAAAATTGACAATATTCGGACGGAAAACCAAGCCGAAGGCAAGGTCAGCTGCTTGGCCAGCTACACCATAGACCTGCCGGCCAGCGTGTTAAAACAGGCGGAAGAAGGGTTTGAATATTGGGGCGACGTCGATCAGAGTTTGATGACGACGCTAAGCGACTACAGCTGGCAAAAATCAGGCAGCGCCCTGAATAAAAACATTGAATACACCATTCAACAAACCGACGACGGCAAAAAAATCCTGACCCATTTAGACCAACCCAACGCCACCGCAGACGGCCTACACTATTTGCTGGCTGGCCACCTTGCCTATGACTACTATGCCCAAGCCATGGCCGCGGAAGCTGAAAACGAGCGTGAGTATGCCGAGCGTGAAGCACAGCTGCAAAGCCTAGACGATGAGCGCGTCATGGCCACCGTCAACGAAGCCAAAGAGTTAAACAAGTTTGCCCATCAGCGTTTGAATGCGGTTTGGAAGGCCTTGCCTGACGGTGTGCGCACCGAATTAACCGCCGTGCAAAAAGCCTGGAATGAAAAGCGGGCGTCAGAATGCCGTTACACCGCCAGCGCCAACGCCGAGCGCACGCCAGAGCAGTCTTTAATCATGGTGCAGTGTGACACGGAACTGGTTGAAGACAGAACCAGCTTCTTAGAAAGCATGGCCAGACGCCATGACAACAATGCCTTGGCCTCCGCCGAAAAACAGCTGTCGGGTTTAAAAAGCCAAATGCAGCAAACCTGGGCCACCTTCCCCAGAGAGGTGAAAGAAGCCCTGCAAGTCGAACAAAACGACTGGCAAAGCGACACCCAAACCATTTGTACCTCTAAGCGCAGCCAAACCGAGGACCAAGAGGCCTCAAAACTGCTGTACACCCAATGCATGGTTGAAGAAACCAAAAAACGCATTGCGGTCTTAAAAACCTTCCAAGTGTGATGTCGTCAGACAGCAAAAAAGAGCCGCAAGGCTCTTTTTTATTTGTCCGAAACAGATTAGGGCTTAATCGTAGCGCCCCATACAGCCGCCGCGCCTAAAACATGAATACGGTCAACCCTATTCCGTGGGTTCGGCCGCGGCCTTGTCTTCGTCACCATAATACAAAACGCCCAGCTTAATCGGCGCACGGCCTTGGCTACGGCGGTGGGCATTGGAATCACGCAGCGAATACACGCAGCCACAATACTCTTGCTGGTAAAAGTGTTCACGCTTGCTGATCTCAATCATCCGCGCAGAGCCACCCTGTTTGCGCCAGTTGTATTCCCAGTATTGTATCCCTGGGTAATGCGCTGCGGCCTGAACGCCACAACCATTAATCTGCTTTAAGTCTTTCCAGCGCGAAATCCCTAAAGAACTGGTGATCACCGGAAAGCCATGCTCGTGGGCATACAGCGCCGTGCGCTCAAAGCGCATGTCAAAGCACATGGTGCAGCGTATGCCGCGCTCGGGTTCATTTTCCATGCCCTTAGCACGGTCAAACCAGTTGTCCATGTCGTAATCGGCATCGATGAACGGAATGTTGTGCTTTTCGGCAAAGGCAATGTTTTCGTCTTTACGCAACAAATATTCTTTTTCAGGATGAATGTTGGGGTTGTAAAAAAAGATCGAGAAATCAATGCCGGAGGCCAACATGGCTTCCATGACTTCACCCGAACAGGGCGCGCAACAAGAGTGCAGCAACACCTTGGTGTGGCCATCGGGTGGGACTAAGGGGGTTCTGGTAAAATCTTCGTTCATTCTTCACTCATACCGTTCTGACTGTCAAACCATTAAAATATAGCCAAATTGTAGCATGAGCCGACGACCAAGGCACCCACTGTGCCGCACTATTGTTTTTGGCGCGTCGATTTGTGTTGGTCAGCCACAGGCCTAAGTGCTAGAATCGACACTCTATACCTTAAACACACGATACAAGAAACAACGGTCTAAATCATGAGTACAGAAGAAAAAACAACCCTCCTAGAATTCCCCTGCGACTTTCCTTTAAAAGTCATGGGCGCCACCCATCCCGACTTCGCCGACACCATTTTGGCCGTGGTTAAAGAACACGCCCCAGAAGTCACCGAAGCCCACATGGTTTTGCGCGACAGCGCCAAAGGCAATTACACCAGCGCCACGGTCACCGTTGTGGCCACCAGCCAAGCGCAGCTGGACACGATTTATCTGGCCTTAACCGGCCATGAAATGGTGAAAGTGGTCTTGTAAGATGAAGATCAAGATGCTGGGTCTGGCCGATTACGCCACCACGTTTGCGGCCATGCAAGCCTTTACCAATGCCCGTGACGCCGACACCGAAGACGAACTTTGGGTGATTGAGCATCCGCAGGTGTTTACCCAAGGCATGGCCGGCAAGGCCGAACACATTTTGATCCCCTCTGACATTCCCGTGGTTCAGGTGGACCGCGGCGGTCAGGTGACCTTTCACGGCCCCGGCCAAATCGTGGTGTACACCCTCATCGATTTCAAACGCCGCAAGGTGAGCGTGCGTGCCCTGGTGCACCAGATTGAACGCAGCATCATCGACACCTTGGCCGATTACGGCATTGCCGCACGCGGCGATGACAAGGCCCCTGGCGTCTACGTCGGGGCCAAAAAAATTGCTTCATTGGGTTTACGCATTAAAAACGGCGCGGTTTACCATGGCTTAAGCCTGAACTTAAACATGGACCTTACCCCTTTTCATTACATTAATCCTTGCGGCTACAGCGGCTTGGAAATGGCGCAAATTGCAGACTATGTTGCACCTTGCCCAATGTTTAATGAGGTTGCAGAGCGCTTAACCGCCCATCTTTACCAATATTTAAATCAGAAAGCATCATCATGAGCACACAAAACGACAACAGCCAAGGCGTAAAACACAAGGGCGCGGCCAAAATGGCCCGCATCCCGATTAAAATTGTGCCCCTGCAAGAAAAGCTAAAAAAACCTGAGTGGATCCGTGCCAAACTGCCTTCTGGCGGCCAGTTCCAAGAGATTAAACGCATTTTGCGCGACCAAAAGCTGCACACCGTGTGCGAAGAGGCTACCTGTCCCAACATCGGCGAATGCTTTAGCAAAGGCACGGCCACCTTCATGATCATGGGCGACATTTGTACCCGTCGCTGTCCGTTTTGTGACGTGGGTCATGGCCGCCCTAACCCGCTCGACCCAATGGAACCTATCCATTTGGCCGAAACCGTGGCCGCGCTAAAGCTGCGCTACGTGGTGATTACCTCGGTAGACCGTGACGACTTACGCGACGGCGGTGCGGCCCACTTTGCCGCCTGCATTAAAGAAATCCGCAAAACCAGCCCGAACACCCAAATCGAAATTTTGGTGCCCGACTTCCGCGGCCGCCTAGACGTTGCCCTAGATATTTTGACCGAAACCCCACCGGACGTGATGAACCACAACCTCGAAACCGCCCCGCGTTTGTACAAGCAGGCGCGTCCCGGTTCGGATTACCAACACTCACTAGACTTGCTCAAACGCTATAAGGCCATGAACCCAAGCGTGGCCACCAAGTCTGGCATCATGGTGGGCCTGGGCGAGAACGACGACGAAGTGCGTACCGTCATGAGCGACATGCGCGCCCACGACATTGAAATGATTACCGTTGGCCAATACCTACAGCCCACCGACAGCCATTTACCGGTACTGCGCTACGTGACCCCAGACATGTTCAAGCAGTTTGAATCCGAAGCCTACGACCTCGGCTTCAAACACGCGGCCATTGGCGCCATGGTGCGCTCTAGCTACCATGCCGACCATCAGGCAGAGCTGGCCGGCGTGGTTGAAAAGTAAATCATGACGCGCCACCTAGCCCATCGGCGCAGACGTGCCGATGGGCTTTTTATTAAGGCTTAGCAGACAAACGTCATTGCCTTTAACCCCCAATCAGGGCATATTAATGCCTTTATTGCACCGGATGTTTTGACCGCCATGAAACGAATTTTGTTATTGCTGCCGCTGCTGCTGCTTATTGCCGACCTGGCGTTTAACCTGACCCTCACGGCACAAGCAGGCTGGGCCTCGGCCAGCAGCGCCAGCTCAGGACAAACCATTTTGGGCCTGCCCGACTGGTTTTTTGACTGGTTGCCCACCGTGGTCAACGCCATCATGGTGGTTTTTGTGATTTGGGCACTGTTGCAGCTGATGTCGTTTAACCGTCACGTCAGCATCGGCAAGCCCTACCGCATGGGCCCGGCCCGAGTGGTGGCGCTGGCCAGCATGTTGGTGCTCAGCGCCACGGCCCTATGGGGTTGGCTATGGCAGCTCATTCACCTGGTGACCGAGCAGCGCCACAGCGTGTCTTTTGACAACCCACGCTATTTACTCATCGCCGTACTGCTGCCCTATCCTGGCCTGCTGTGCCTGTACCGCCTGTTTGGCTGGTGGCAACAGCGCCACGGCCTGCCGAGCGTCAACATCGACAATCGAGCCAGCGTGCCGCCAGCGGCTCAGCCCAGCTCAGAACACACGCCCAACGGCCCCACGGCATGAGCCATCATCCGTCCATTTTCATGCCTGTCTCACAAATCGATCAGGCATGGGCCCACATCCACAGCGAGCCCTATGTCTTTGTCTACATCAGCAGCCCCCACTGTGGCGTCTGCCACGCCCTCAAACCCCAGCTGAGCAACCTCTTGGCCGAACATCAGCCCAGGGTGCGGTTTCTTGAGCTAGACGCCAGCGCCCTGCCGGCCGTCGCCAGCGAATTCCACGCCCTCACCTTGCCCGTCTTGCTGCTCTTT
>JAGNPU010000142.1 GCA_017989485.1 Neisseriaceae bacterium | reverse complement strand
TTTCGTCCTCACCTCGGTCACGGTATTCATAGCAGGGCGATACCCGCCCGACGTCCATCAACAAGGGTTCAAACTGTTTGCGCCGCCACTCGTTGCCCCCTAAGGCCAAGGCGCCTAAGGTATTGCCGTGATAGCTTTGGCGCCGGGCAATAAAGCGGGTGCGTTGGCTCTGGCCGATCTCAACAAAGTATTGCCGCGCCAGCTTTAAGGCCGCTTCTATCGCCTCGGAGCCACCAGACACAAAATACACCTGATCTAGGCCTGCTGGTGCATGTGCCACCAGGTGATCCGCCAGAGCCTCCGAGGCCTCCGTCGTAAAAAAACTGGTGTGGGCATAGGCCAGCTGATCAATTTGGGCGTGCATCGCCGCCAATACCTTGGGGTGGCCGTGCCCCAGACAGGACACTGCAGCACCGCCGCTGCCATCCAAATAGCGCCGTCCCTCTTGATCATAAACATAGACACCTTCGGCACGCGTCGCCAGCCTAGGCACCTGATGCAAACTCCGATGAATAATATGACTCATTATGGCTTCCATGATGAATAAACCTACTTAACCCATCCCCTCAATCGGTTTCAATATCCAATTGATGGATGGACTGCTCACGCTGTTGCAAGGTGTGAATCGCTTGATCACCTAACTCTGTGGCCACTAAATTCAGCAAACCCTCGCAAAAGACGATATACGTCCCAATGCTGTTGCTGATGAAACTGCTTTGGTGTGGGATCAAAAATGCTTCGGCCGCATGGGCCACTAAGGGAGAGCCAACGGTATCTGTCAGGGCAATCACGTGGATGCCCATTTGCGTTGCCGCCTGTGCAACCTTAATCGTCATCTTGGTATACGGTGCCACACTCACCACCATCAGGATGTCGCCGTGCCCCATTTGGGACAGGCTTTCGGCCACGCCAGAGCCAGGCCCGGTCAGCATGGCCACATTGGTCCGCAACATGCTCAAGCCATAGGTCATAAAGCTGCTGATGGCGTGCATTTGCCTCAGGCCATACACCCGTATGGCTCGACTCATGGCCAACTGTTTCGCCACTCGAGCCAGCTGCGCCTCATCCAACTGCCGCAATAAATCATTCATATTGCCCACGGTTTCCAGCGCCAGCTGCATCATCAACGCCCGGCTAGGGGCCTCTGTCGTCGGTAAAGCAAGCTGCATCAACTCATGGGCTTTTTCAGCATAAAACAGCCTGTGTGCGCCCACGATGGCGCGATTAAACACCGACTGAAAATCGCTAAATCCACGATAACCCAGACGTATCGACAAGCGGCTTAGGGTCGAGGGGCTGGTGCCCATCCACTGAGCCAATTCGGTGATTGACTGAGTGGCCACGCGCTCAGGCTGGTTAACCAGCCGCACCAAAACCGCATAGGATTTGCGCCCCAGGGTAATGTGGCTGCGTTTCTTGGCGATGTCCATGACCAATACTTGTAGGCCCTTCACCGTATTGGGTGGCTGTGCGCATACGTGCATAATGCCTTTCCATATTGGCCCGGAAGGACCTCATAGCTGCTGACAGTTCCTAAATCGAAAGGTGGGTGTTTCGGCCGCCTCATACACGGCCCAATCCCAGCTCTGACCGTTGGCCACAAAATGGACGGTCGCTAAAGTGTTTTCATTGTCGCTATCGGATGCCCCATCACGATAAATCGGATAGTGCGGGTGGCCCTGATGCCGCAAAATCGCCAACGGCGTCAGCCCCTGGGCCAGGAGTTGATCGCCCACCAGCTGCCGAAAGGCCGACGAGCCCGTAATCAGCTGCGGATACGGCCTCATGGCCTCATGTATCATGTGGTTGGCATGGAGTGAGGCGTCGCGTACGCGCTGCTGCGAACAGTCATAAGGCCCAAACTCAATGCCATACATTTCTTGACTGGCCAACTCGGCCACCGTCAAATGAAAGCCGCCCGCTCGGGGATGACGCTGCAGCAGGGCCATGACCTCTTGGGCACTGGAGGCGGCAAGCGCCGCCCGCGTCAACACCATCCGCGGCATGCCCACGTCCTCGTTTTGCAGCCGTAAATTATTCACCGTGATCGCCAAGCCATGACGGTTGGTGGCAAAGGTATGGCCCAATAAAGAACCCGGATAAAAAAACGACACATACTCTTCGTCGCCCACGCACACGTGAGCCAGCCCGCAGTGGTCACGAAACAAAGGGTCGCCATCTTCGTTATGGGCCAAAGAAAAATCGACCCCTGCCGTTTGGATGCTGGTGCAGCCATCTGGTGACAATGCCCATAAATCGCCGCGACAGTTCCACAGCAATACCTGTTCAAACGGAACGTCTAGCCCCTGTGCCAGCCCCTGCAATTCCTGCCAATAGGCTGGATAATGGGTTTCCACAAGGGCCGCCATTTGCTGCAGTTTAGGGCTGGGCAGCCACGCCAACAGGCGCGACCACGCGGGGCTTTCCTGCTGAAAGCGGCGAAAAGCCGCCGCCCCAAATCGCCCCAAGGCCTCACCCACGTCAAAATGATCGCCTTTAATGGTCAAAAATGACAGCATCGCCTTACTCCACGTGTCTTAAGAAGTCACACAATCGAGGATTGGTTGGGTTGTCCAGCAGCGCCCTAGGGTCGCCATCCACCGCAATCTGTCCGTTTTCCATAAATATTAAACGCGTGCCCACCTTTTTGGCAAAGCCAATTTCATGGGTCACCACCACCATGGTCATGCCTTCTTCGGCCAAGGCCTGCATCACTTTCAATACTTCTTGCCGTAGCTCCGGATCCAACGCCGACGTCGGCTCGTCAAACAGCATCAGCTTGGGCTTGACCGCCAAGGCTCTGGCAATCGCCACCCGTTGCTGCTGGCCACCGGACAGCTGCGCTGGATAATGGTCTTGCCGATCGCCCAAGCCCACTTTTTGCAGCAGTGCCGCCGCTTCTTGCTCCGCCATTTTGGTCGACGTGCCGCGCACATGCCGCGGACCAAACGCCACGTTTTGCAAGGCCGTTAGCTGCGGAAATAAATTAAACTGTTGAAACACCATGCCCGCCTCTTGCCGGATTTCCCGCACCACGGCTTTGCTGGCCAACACGCTTAAGCCATCGACCACCAGATCGCCGCCGTTGATTTTTTCTAAGGCATTAATGCACCGCAACAGCGTGGATTTACCCGAGCCAGAAGGCCCGATCACCACCACCACCTCGCCCTGCTCTATGCTTAAATCAACGTGATCCAGCACGACGTTGCGGCCAAATTTTTTCAATACTTTGTCAAAAAGGATCATGCTCATAATATCCTCATCCTTTTTTCAATAATGCGCAGGGTAATCGTCAACACCCCAATCATCAGCAGGTACAGCACCGCCACCGCCGACCAGATTTCCACCGCTCGGAAGTTCGACGCCATGATTTCCTGACCCTGACGAGTCAACTCGCCCACGCCAATCACAATGAACAAAGACGTGTCTTTGAGGCTCACAATAAACTGATTGCCCAAAGGGGGAATGATCCGACGAATGGCCACAGGGCCAATCACAAAAATCAACACCTTCCACATCGGCAAACCCAGCGCCAAGCCGGCTTCTTTCAGGCCATCAGACACCGACAGAAAAGCCCCGCGCACAATTTCGGCAATATAAGCCGCCGCATTCACCACAATGGCGGTGATGGCGGCGGTTAAGGGATCGACGCGAATATTGGCCAACAAAGGGAGGGCAAAGTAAATAAACATCACCTGCACCACAATCGGCGTGCCGCGCACCAGCTCGATGTAAATCGTCGCCAGCGTATTGCTCAGCACCTTGCCATAAGCACGCATCAGGCCCAACACCAACCCGATGAACGTGCCGCCCAACAACCCTATGGCGGTAATCCATAGGGTCAGCTTTGCCCCCTGTAACAGCGCAGGCAAAGCCGTATACACCACACCCCAATCAAAAGTCATCCGCGTTCCTATCCCTTTTTCAACTGATTAAACGGCGTTGCTCAGACTATGCTGGGTCTTTGCCAAACCATTTTTTGTACATGGCGTTGTAACGGCCATCGGCTTTCAGCTTGGCCAAAGCCGTGTTGACGTCGGCCACCAAAGGGCTGTTTTGTGGGAAGGCAATGCCGTATTCATGCGCCTGCATTTGTTCGCCCACGTCTTTGACCTTGCCTGCGCCCGCCGTGGCGGCGTAGTACAAGATATTAGGGGTGTCGTGCATCACCGCATCCACGCGACCGGTTTGCAGTTCTAGGTAGGCATTGTCAATATTGGGGAACTGACGCAGCTCTGTGTTTTTGAAATGTTCTTTGGCGTATTCGGCCGCAGACGTGCCGGTTTTGATCGCCAAAATTTTGCCGCCTAAGTTGTCCACGCTGGTGATGTCGCTGTCGGTGCGCACCAGCAATTTAAAGCCGCTGTCGTAATAGCCATCAGAAAACGCGATCGCTTTTTTACGTTCTTCGGTGATGGTGATGCCGGCCAAGGCCGCATCCGCATTGCCGGTTTGCAGAGAAGGCAAGATGCCGTTGAAGTCCATAGGTTGCACCCTGTACGTCCAGGCATTCTCTTTGGCAATCGCATCCCACAAGTCGATGTCAAACCCGACATAGCGGTCGCCTTCTTTAAATTCGAACGGCACAAACGCGGTGTCGACCACCACCACCAGCTCTTTTTTGGCGTCGGTGGCCGGCGCAGAAGCCGACTGAGAGCCAGAGTCAGAACAGGCCGACAACATCGTCGTGGCGCCTAGTGCCAATGCGGCTGCCCACGTCCCAATATTCTTTTTCATTAATGCCATAATGGTTTCCTTTGTAGAAGCGTAAATGTTGCTATTGATATAATTTAGAGCCACAACACCATTTCATCATAACCATAAGGCAAATTAATTTGCAATCAATTAATGAATGAAAATAATTTTGCAAAATAAAAGTAAGGCCTTAATATCTTTATTACTTTCAGACAAAACAGAAAACCAATCGGCATAAAATAACCCATCAAGAATCGCCGCCAGGCCAAACAACATCAGCGTCTTCGTGCCCATTGGCCACCAACATCCTAGAATATAATACCCAGACCAGACCCAAAAAAGCCCCCTCATTCAGCCATGAATGAGGGGGCTTGCGTCACCACCAACTTAAGCACGCTTTGGCGGCTTAACCTGAGTCAATTTGGCCAATAAGTACTTCAGCAACACCCCGTACAAGGGCAAGAAAAACAGCGCACAGATGACGATTTTAAAAACGTAATCCACCGTCGCAATTTCCGGCCAGTTCGCCGCCATAAAGGCATCGTCGCTGCGAAAAAAAGCGATGCCAAAAAACGCCACCGTGTCGACGGCATTGCCAAACACCGCCGCCACCGCTGGTGCCACCCACCATTGCGGCATCTGGCGCAAACGGTTAAACACATAAATGTCCATGAGTTGGCCGATGACATAGGCCATGAAGCTGGCCAGCGCAATGCGCGCCACAAACAGGTTGAACTGGGCCATGCTGCCCCAGCCCGACCACGCCCCGTCAAAAAACAGCACCGACACATAATAGGAAATCAGCAGCGCCGGCAACATCACCACAAAAATGATTTTTCGGGCCAAGGCCGCGCCAAACACCCGTATGGTTAAGTCGGTGGTTAAGAAAATAAACGGGAAGGTAAACGCCCCCCAGGTGGTGTGAAAACCAAAAATCGTAAAGGGCAGCTGCACCAAATAATTACTGGAGGCAATCACTAAGATATGGAAAAAAGACAGCCATAAAAGGGCTTTTTGCTGTTGTTGGGTACTGAATGCAAACATGTTCAAACCTTTATTCATTGGGCC
>JAGNPU010000141.1 GCA_017989485.1 Neisseriaceae bacterium | reverse complement strand
TGACGCGCAGCCTGCCAGCAGAACTCAGCCGCACCCATCGCGCCCCAAGCAATGCCGTAACGGGCCTTCTTCAAACAGCCAAACGGGCCTTTCAAGCCGGTCACATTGGGCAATAGGTTTTCGGTTGGCACAAACACTTCGTCCATCACGATTTCCCCAGTCACCGAAGCGCGCAAAGAGAACTTACCGTGGATAACGGGCATGCTCAAACCCTTCATGCCTTTGTCTAAGATGAAGCCACGAATGTCGCCCGCGTCATCTTTCGCCCACACCACGCACACGTCGGCAATCGGGCTATTGGTAATCCACATTTTTGCGCCCGACAAAGAATAGCCACCCGGTACGCTTTTGGCACGGGTTTGCATGCTGCCAGGATCAGAGCCCGCATTCGGTTCGGTCAGGCCGAAACAGCCTATCCACTCACCAGACGCCAATTTAGGCAAATATTTTTCACGCTGTTCTTCGGAACCATAGGCCCAAATCGGGTGCATCACCAGGCTAGACTGCACGCTCATGGCCGAACGATAGCCAGAGTCCACGCGCTCTACTTCACGGGCGATGAGGCCATAGGCCACGCTAGACAGGCCGGCACAGCCGTAGCCTTCAATGGTACAACCCAATAGGCCCAGCTCACCCATTTGGGTCATGATGTTGCGGTCAAACGTTTCGTGACGGTTGGCTGCTAATACGCCAGGCATCAATAAATCTTGGCAAAAGGCTTCGGCAGAGCTTTGCACCATGCGCTCTTCTTCAGTCAATTGTGCTTGCAACAAAAAGGCGTCTTCCCATGAAAAAGGGGCGCGTTGATTGGTTTGGCTCATCAGAATTTCTCCTTTGGTGTTGTTTTGTCGCTGCAGATCAGCCCATAAACAAACGATTTTAATTTAGTAGTTTCGCTATGCGGAATTTTGTTTTACACTGCAGAACAATTTACCGAACTTTAGAAAGCTTGTAAAGATGCTTACGCAAATTTTAACCACCGTGGCCGCGGCCCAAACCGAAAATGACCGTCAATTCGTGACCGCCCTCGCCCGTGGCCTCAGCATTCTGAGCGCTTTTGAAGAAGACACCGAACTGAGCCATCAGGCCTTGTGCCAGCGCACCCAGCTGCCTAAGGCCACGGTCACCCGCCTGGTGTACACCCTATGCCAAACCCAGTTTCTGCGCTTTAACCCACAAACAGGGCTGTATCGCCTCGGCAAGCATGCACGACGCTTTGCCAGCCACGCCCTCACCCAGTTTCATTTGTTTGAACACGCCCAGCCCCTATTGCGCCAGTTTGCACAAACCCATCAGGTGTCGGTGACCTTGGCCACGGAAGACGGCGGCGACATGTTGTATTTAGAAAGCGTGCGCAGTCCTGCCAAGCTGGCGGTACAGCTGCACGTGGGTTCTCGCGTGCCCTTGGCTTATTCGGCCATTGGTCGGGCCTACTACGCCAGCCTGCCAGACGAGGCCGCCCGCGCCGCCGTCATTGGCCGCCTGCCCGACGCCCAGCACGACAAACAGGTGGCCTTATTGGATTTGGCCGCCCAAACCTACCCCCAACAGGGCTATGTGTTGGTTAAAGGCGACTTTTCCCACGACATCATTGCCGCCGCCGTGGGTTTAAAGGATTTTAGCCAGCCTCATAAACATTTTTCTTTAAATGCCAGCGCGCCCTCCAGCATGTGGTCAGAAGCCGACTATGCCTCGTTTATCGTGCCGAAACTGCAGCAACTGGCCACGGACATAGAACAATGAGTTTGGCCCATGCTTGGCCTTTACCTTGTACCGAGCGAAAGGGCGATGTTACAATCCCCCCTGTAATTCAATTTAAACGATGAGAAAGTCGAAACATGCAAATCAGCAAAAACTCTGTAGTGACCCTTCAGTACGAAATGTACGATGCCAACGACCAATTAATCGACCAAACCAAGCCTGAAGAGCCAATTGCTTACTTGCATGGCGGCTACGATGGTATTTTCCCTTTGGTTGAAGAAGCCCTACACGGCAAAGCCGCAGGCGAAGAAATTGACGTTTTGTTACAACCTGACGATGCGTTTGGTGAGCAAGACCCAGAATTGGTACGCATGGAAGAAGTGGCCAATTTCCCTGTTGAAGTTGAAGCCGGCATGATGTTTGAAGCCGACGATCCTGAAACCGGCGAAGTGTTGATTTTCCGCGTCACCGACATTGCCGATGGCAAAGCCGTTGTTGATGCCAACCATCCTTTGGCTGGCATGAAAATCCGTTTTAAAGCCAAAGTACAAGACGTGCGTGAAGCTTCTGCTGAAGAACTGACCCACGGCCACGTGCACGGCGAACACGGCCACCAGCACTAAGCTTTAACACCGCAATAAAAAAAGCATGGCCGATGGCCATGCTTTTTTGTGGCCCCTACAGGCCAAAGGCGCATTCACTACCGCCATCCAGGCCCAATCATGAACCCATAAAAAAAACCGTTGCCTTGGCACAAAGCAACGGCCGTCGCCAAGAAACACCTGATTATGGTGTCGCTCGCCTAGGAATATGGTTGCGCGTCAACGACAGGGCCAGCAGCACAAACAACATCGCCGCCCCCAACATCATCACATAGCCAGATAAGCCGCCCAGCGTGATCACCGCTGCGCCAGCAAAGGCACTCACCACCGTCCCTAAACGCCCCCACACCAATGCCATGGCCGTACCCGTGGCGCGCACCTTAGTTGGGTACACATGCGCACACAGCGCATACATGACCGACTGCACCGCATTGGTGAATAACCCATGCACGCCGAGGCCAAAAACCAATAGACCGGTGCTGCCCCTCACGTCAATGCCCAATAACAAAAAGGCACTGATGGCGCCACCGGCACAACACACCAACAGCGGTATCCGTGAGCCCAAACGGGTCACCATGAGGGCACACCCTAGGGCCCCTAATACACCGCCCATGTTATAGGCTGCTAAGCCATTACTGGCAACGCTCACGCTTAAGCCCTCGGCGCTCAGCATGGTAGGCAGCCAGCTAAAAGCCGCATAGATGGTCAGCAAACACATGAAACACGCCAGCCACAGCGTGAGGGTGTCTCGCCCTAGGCCGTGTGCAAACAGCGCACCGATGCCCGATTGCCCTTCTTTGGCTTGCTCCACTGAATCGGTAAAACTCACCTGTTCAGGCACCTCATGCCCCATACGCACCAGCAGGGCTCGCAGCTGCGGCAATCGTGCCGGATGACGCACCAAATAGCGCGGCGACTCCGGCAAGAGGCCATACAACACCACCAATAAAACCAAAGACAAAATGCCCCCGCTGAAAAACAGCCAGCGCCAACCATATAGAGGAATGACTTGGCCCGCAAACAGGCCCGACAGCATCCCCCCTAATGGCACACACACAATGGTGGCCGTCACCGCCAGCGTACGCCGGCGGCTAGGCGTAAATTCAGCCGTCATGGTGGTGGCCGTGGGCAGCGCACCGCCTATGCCCAAGCCCGCCAAAAAACGCAATACGGTCAACTGCATCAGGTCTTGAGCAAAGCCAATCGCGCCGGTGGCCAGCCCAAAGGTCAATACGCTCAAAATCACCGCCCAACGCCGGCCGTAGCGATCGGCAAAAAAACCACCGGCGGCACTGCCAATGCCCATCCCCACCAATCCTGCCGCCACGGTGGGGGCCAAATCATTACGGGTTAAGCCCCATTCTTGCAACAGGGTCGGAATCGCGTAACCGATGAGCTGCCCATCAAAGCCATCCATCACAATGGCCAAAGCCGCCAACAGCACCACGCCTTTTTGAAATCGGCTAAATGGCCGTTCATCCAAAATTTGACCAATGTCTATCGTTTGCTTGTTCATACGGCCTCCTTGCGCGGGGCACTCAATAATCGCACTAGGCCTAATAGCGTTGCCGTCAACGGAACCGGTATCCGATATTGATCGGCCAAAGCAACGACCTCACCATTCAAGGCCTCTATTTCAGTGGGCCGACCGCTGCGCCAATCTTGCAACATGGAAGGCAAATGACCCGTGTGGGTGGCAATGGCGTGCTGTACCGTTTTTTGCACTGCCTGCTGATCCACCCGAATGCCTTGAGCCGTCGCCACGGCAATCACTTCCGCCACCACGCCAAAAGCCAGCCGCTCGCCATCAGGCAATCGACTGAGTTGATCCACTGAGGCATTCAGCACCGTACACAAGCCATTCAACGCACAATTAAATGCCACCTTGGCCCAAACAGTGGCCCACACATCCGCCACCACGATGGCGTGTAATCCTGCCTGATTAAGCATGTCGGCCATGGCCTCAGTGACGGCGGGCACCCCGCCATCAGCAGCCATAAAGTGAATCTCACCTTGGCCATGGGTCACCACATGATTTGGCGCAGGCTTGTCGGCAGGCCAGGTTGTGGTGCCAATCAAAATCTGTGACCGCGGCACAAAGGCCTCAAGCTTGGCTAAATTGCCCAAACCATTTTGCACGCTCATCACCCAGCTTTCAGGGCTTAACCTATGCTGAATACCGGCCATGGCGGCAGTGGTTTGATGCGTTTTGGTCAGTACCCACAACCATTCTATGGGCTCGGTCAACGTTTCTGGCCGCTGGCACTGAATGCCGGACACCTCCCTCACCCCCTCATCCGTCTCCAGACGTAGGCCATGACGTGTCATCGCCTGCAACACCTCATCATTAATGTCCACCAGCGTCACCACATGGCCCTGTTCGGCCAAAAGACCACCAAACAATGCCCCCATACTGCCTGCACCCAATAAGGTTATCTTCATGATTATTCCTCCCTTAATAAACCATAAAATAAAACGCTCTGAGGATAAACCCTTCACTAAAATAAACTTTAGTCATTGTTTTAAATAGAATATCCACCAAACCAGACTAACCAAATTTAGCCCACGTGACGATTAGCACATTGGCATAACTGCTATATTTAATCCACGCTTGTCGACGACGACGCCATCAAAAAAGCCCCTCATCATTCGAAGAGGGGCGCTGCATCCAACACGGTCAAACATTATAAATAAGGCACTTCTACCAAGGCCAAACGCCGTTCTGATTGAATGAACGCCACCGCCTGCTCTAAGGCCGCCGCCAGCTCATCACCATGATTCACTTTAATGCCTAAGCCCCCGCTGGCCGCCACCAGCTGCGTAAACGCTGGCGTCGGCGCCAAACCCACGGCAGGCATCTCTGGGCTTTGGGCGGCATAACCTTCAGGATAAAGCGCTCGGACCGAATTGGCCACGGCGCCCCAGCCCGCATTATTGGCAACCACAATCAGTATGGGCAGTTCAGCTGCCGCCGAGATTTGATGGCAGGCCGCAGGGTTGCCAAACAAATAGCTGCCATCGCCTAGGGCGGCAATCACCAGTCGGTCACGATTGGCCAGCTGTACGCCCAAGGCAATGGGCAAGCCCTCGCCCAACCCGCCAGACAAGGCCTCTTGATAATAGCTATTGGCTCGCGTCAGCCCCGTGTATTCCTTGGCCACCGCCAGCTCGGTCACCAAGGTCGCCGCATATTTTTCGGCCAATTGGCCGACCATATGGCTAAAAAAAGCCTTGCTCACCCTTGCCCCATTGCCCGCCAACGCCAAGGCCTGTCGCTGTGCGCGAGCCTGCCGATTACGCTCGGCCACCACGCCATGCCGTTGTCGGTTGGCTGTGTACCGAGCCTCGGTTAAGTAATCAGCCATGGTTGCCTGCAATAGGCTTAAGGCACCCGCCACCTCTCCCGCCAGCGCCACGTCCACGGCATAGCCGCGTACGGGAAAATCGGCAAATAAGGGATCAG
>JAGNPU010000140.1 GCA_017989485.1 Neisseriaceae bacterium | reverse complement strand
AGGCCTCGATTTGCCGCGCCTGCGCCACAATCAATTCGGCGGGATCGCCCCCCACCACATGGCCTTTGGCGTCTAAGCCCATGGTCCGCGCCGCCGCCAAAACCTCATTCAATAAGCGCACCGTCGCCCCTTGCTCGGCGCTGGCGGCGCCGGCCTCCATGCCCTGGCCGGTCAAGGTATAGGCCGCATCGCTGACATACAGTATGTGCATCTGCGTTTGCGGCTGCGCCACCGCCTGCGCCAAAGTCAATAAAGCATGGGTTTCCGGGGTGCCGTCCACGGCAATTAAAATAGTGGCCAACATGAACACGTCCTTTCAAAGGTATAATGCCCTATCATGACCCACAAAGTGAGTCGCATAAATGTCGCCAGACACATTAATATATTGCTTAAAATACAGCCCTCAATGACACCGATATGAAACACCCAGACCTCAACCTCATGATTGCCCTCGACATTCTGCTGGAAGAAGGCAGCGTCAACAAGGCCGCCGAACGCATGCACTTAAGCGCGCCGGCCATGAGCCGCACCCTGACCCGCATCCGAGCCGCCTTTAACGACCCCATTTTGGTGCGCGCCGGGCGCAACCTTGTGCCCACGCCGCGCGCCCTCACCATTCAGGCCCAGCTGCGCACCCTGGTACAGCAATCAATCGACCTTTTCGACGCCAACCAACCCTTAGACTTACAGCGCCTCAACAAAACCTTTACCCTCAGGGCCAATGAAAGTTTTTTAGGCGCTTTTGAAACCGCCATCCTGAACCAGATCGCCACCGTAGCGCCCTTGGTACAGCTGCGCTTCGTGGCCGAAAGCGACGTTGACGATGCCGCCCTTCGAGAAGGGCGCATCGAATTATTCATCGGCGCCAGACAGGCGTTTGACCCTGAGATCAAGGTACAACGACTGTTTGACTCCCACCAAATGGGCCTCGCCCGCAGCGACCACCCCATCTTCCAACAGCCGCTCACGCCTGAGCGCTACGCCGCCTATGACCACATCAGCATTTCCCGCCGCGGCCGCGCCCATGGCCCCATCGACATTGCCCTAGACGAGCTTGGCCTGAGCCGACACATCCCCTTAATCAAACCCAACTTCTTGTCCGCGGCCTTCACCCTCTGCCACAGCGACTTTCTGATGACCTGTCCTGAAGAGCTGCTGCCGCTGCTGCTGACCGAACTGCCGCTGCGCAGCTTTGCGATCCCCCTGCCCTTAAAGCCGGTGCAGGTCACCCAGGCCTGGCACCCGCGCTTTGACAACGTGCCGGCACACCAGTGGTTCCGCCAGCTGATCAAAAAGCTGTGCGTTGCGTTTGAGCAGCGACCACCCACATGCTAGCGGCGAATGCGTCTGACGCATTCGTCAATTACCCATAAGTCAATTTTTCTATTTGCCACGACCGCCTACACTTCGGTTTGATTTAAATCAACCAAAGAGGTCGTATGAGCACTTTATCCGTCTCTCCCGCACCGCCACTAAAACCTGCTGCCACAGCCAACCCGTTTAGCGGGCGCCTCATCTGTGGCCTGGTAGGGGTTTTATTGGCGGTGTTGATGGCGAGTATTAATGAAAGCGTCACCAAGGTGGCCATGCCGGACATTCAAGGGGCGCTGTTTATTAGCCCCGACGAAGCCAGCTGGCTCACCACGCTGTACACCGCCCTGTCCGTTTCGGCCATGGCTTTCACGCCGTGGTTCGCCAACACCTTCTCGATTAGGCTATTTGCTTCTTGGGCCATCGGCCTATTCATGCTGTTTGGCCTACTCTCTCCCTTTGCCCCTAACTTTGAAACCCTGCTGGCCCTACGCATGCTGCAAGGCTTGGCCGGCGGCAGCCTGCCGCCTTTACTCATGACCTGCGCCCTACGGTTTTTACCGCCCAATATCAAACTGTATGGCCTGGGTTGCTATGCCCTAACCGCCACCTTTGGGCCCACCATTGCCACGCCTTTGGCGGCTTTTTGGCTGGAATCCTTCGGTTGGACGTGGGCGTTTTGGCAGGCGATTCCGTTTAGCTTTTTGGCCCTGGTCGGCGTGGCTTACGGCCTGCCACAAGACCCGTTACGCCTTGAGCGGTTTCAACAGTTTAACTGGCTGGGCATGCTGCTGGGGCTACCGGCCATCAGCATGCTGTGTACCGGCCTGTTACAAGGGGAGCGTTTGGACTGGTTTCATTCACCCTTAATCAGCTTCTTGCTCTTGGGCAGTGCGGTGCTGATGCTGCTGTTCTTAATCAATGAGTGGTTCCACCCCCTGCCGTTCTTCAAAATCCAGCTGCTCAAAAACCGCAACCTCACCTTTGCCTTAATCAGCCTCGGCGGCGTGTTGTTTGTGCTGTTGGCCGCCAGCAGTATTCCGGCCAGCTATTTAGGCCACATTCAAGGCTATCGCGCCTTGCAAACGGCCCCCATGATGCTGGTGGTGTCCTTGCCGCAACTCATCGCCCTACCTCTGGTGGCGGCCTTGTGCAACATTCCTCGCGTTGACTGTCGCTGGGTCTTGGCCCTGGGCTTAGCCATGCTGGCGTACAGCTGCTATCTGGGCAGCCAACTCACGTCGGAATGGATTAACCGTGATTTTTATTGGCTGCAAGCGGTGCAAATTTTTGCGCAACCCATGGCGGTGATTCCCTTATTGATGCTGTCCACCGGCAAGCTTCAGCCCGTAGACGGCCCGTTTGCCTCGGCCTGGTTTAACACCGTCAAAGGATTTGCCACGGTTTTGGCCACGGCGGTACTGGGGGTATTGGCCCGCATGCGCCTGCACCACCACTCTACCGGCCTTGTCGACCAGGTCGGTCAAGCCCCGCATGTGTCAGACAGTGCCCTATTGGCACAAAAAATCCACGTTCAAGCCAGCGTTTTAAGCTCGGCCGACCTGTATTGGCTGGTCGCCTTGGTGGCGCTGTCCTTTATTTTATTAATTTTAATCATGCCTACCCGCATTTATCCTCCTAGAGCGGTTCCACAGCCCTAGGTTACAAGAGGTTCTTATGTCAGAAACTGTATACAAACGTAGTCGTATCGCCATTCTTGCCGCCCTAGCCTGTGCCGTCGTTGGCTATGGCCTATACGCCTTAATCTTTGCCACCGGCACGCGTCAAAGCACCAACAATGCCTATGTGAAAGCCGACTTCACCCACATTGCGCCGAAGGTGGCGGGCTTCATGAGTCACGTCTTGGTCGAAGACAACCAGGTGGTTAAGGCCGGCGAATTGATTGCCCAAATCGACGACCATGATTTTCAGGTCGCCCTACAGGCCGCCACCGCCAACCTCACCGTGGCGCAAGCACAAGAGGCCCAAAGCACGGCCCAGCTGACCGAGCAAAAAGCCATCATCCAACAGGCCAACGCCGCCGTCCAAGTCGCCCAAGCCGAGCAAACCTTTGCCAAGCAGGAACGCCAACGCTATCAGCAGCTGGCTTCTGAAGGCGCAGGCTCAATGCAGGACGCCCAGCAGGCACAGGCGCGCATTCAGGTAAGTCAGGCCAACCTGCTCAAAGCCCAAGCCGTATTGGCCGCGGCTCAAAATCAGGTGGCGGTGCTCAACGCCAAAGTGGAAGCGGCACAGGGCGCGCGCCAACAGGCTGAAGCCCAGCTGGCACGCGCCAAGCTAGACCTGTCTTACACCCAAATCATCAGCCCGATCGACGGCGTCATCGGCCATCGCACCGCCCGCATTGGCAACTACGTCAGCGCCGGCACCCAACTGATGGCGATTGTGCCCACCGATGGCCTATACGTGGTGGCCAACTTCCAGGAAACCCAGCTGGCCAAGGTACAAGCCAAGCAGCGCGTCACCATTAAAGTCGACACCTTCCAGCAAGACCTGTACGGCGAGGTCGACAGCATTGCCCCGGCCACCGGCGTGACCTTTGCCGCCATCGCCCCTGAAAACGCCACCGGCAACTTCACCAAAATCACCCAGCGCATTCCCGTCAAAATACGCCTGAACCCAGACCAACCCTTACTCAGTCAGCTGCGCGCCGGCATGTCGGTGGAAGCCCAGATTGACACCAGCACCCGTAAGGAGGCCAAATAATGACGCCCATCCGCACTCTGTGTGGCCTGCTGTGCTTGGCCACCACGGCCTGCACCGTTGGCCCCGATTTCGTTAAGCCGCTCGACCTCAGCGCCAGCGAGTGGCATGCCCAGCCTCGCGACGTCGCCAGTCGCAGCACGCCCGCGCCGCTGGCGCATGACTGGTGGTCATTGTT
This sequence comes from Neisseriaceae bacterium, assembly GCA_017989485.1. GTDB lineage: Bacteria > Pseudomonadota > Gammaproteobacteria > Burkholderiales > Neisseriaceae > JAGNPU01. The sequence goes on along the minus strand of JAGNPU010000140.1, from coordinate 1,617 downwards.
TAACGACCCACAGCTAAGCCAGCTAATTCAAGAGGCCATCAACCACAATTTAGACCTCAAAATCGCCGTGAGCCGCCTGACGCAAAGCCGTATCGCCGGCCAGGTCGTCGGCAGCAGCGGTTTACCGCAGATCGGTTTTGACGGCGATTACGACCGCAAGCGCAACAGCCAAAAAGGCCTCAACGACCCTTCCGGCAAGCAGGGTAAAAACGCTTATGACCTGTGGCAATCAGGCCTCAGCGCCGCATGGGAATTGGATTTATGGGGCAAGATTCGCCGTCAGGTAGAGGTGGCTGACGCCCACATTGAGATGGCCGAACATGATCGTCAAGCGGTGCAGCTGGCCATTGTCACCACCACGGCCGAGCAGTATTTACGCCTGCGTGGCGTGCAGGCCAGCCTGACCATGACCGAGCAAAACTTGGCCATTGCGCGCGAAGCCCTGCGCCTGACCAACGTGCGCCTAGCGGCCGGCGTCGCCACCCGTTTGGCCGTGGCCCAAGCGGCCACCCAGCTGGCCAGCACCGAAGCCCAGCTGCCCGCCTTGGTGGCAGAGCAAACCGAATTAATCAACCACCTTAGCCTGCTGTTGGCCAAGCCACCATATGAGCTGGCCGAGCAGCTAGGCCTGCCGGCGGCCCTGCCCACGCCACCGGCTCAGGTGCCCACCGGCTTGCCCTCTGAACTGGCCGAGCGCCGCCCCGACGTACAGCGCGCCAGCGCGGCGCTTCACGCCGCCACCGCCAGCATCGGCGTAGCCAAGGCCAACTTCTACCCCAGCATCAACCTGTCTGGCAACATCGGCTTACAAAGCCTCAGCTTTAATCAGCTAGGCAGCTGGGACGCACGCCACTTTGCCATCGGCCCCAGCCTGTACCTGCCCATCTTTCAGGGCGGGGCCCTAACCGGCACCTTAAAACTGCGTAAGGCGCAGCATCAAGAAGCCGCCATAGACTACCAGCGCACGGTATTACAGGCCTGGCATGAGGTGGAAAACAGCCTGGTGCAGTTCCACGCCAGCCAAAAGCAGCAGGCGGCTCTGGATCTTGCGGTCACGCACAGCAAGCAAGCCCTTGGCTATGCCGCCCAGCAGTACAAGCAAGGCACGGTCGATTATTTAAACGTGTTGACCGCACAGCAAACCTTATTGCGTAGCCAACAGCAGCAGGTGGCCAGCACCACGGCCACGTCTTTGGCCATGGTTTCCTTATATAAGGCCCTAGGCGGCGGCTGGCAGGTGGCGGCGACCGAATCGGGTGCGGCAGGCTTATTCAATTAACCGCACCCGCCAGGCGTAAAAAAAGCTGACCCATGTGCACCATGCGTCAGCTTTTTTCCTGGGGACGGGCTATTGGCCCGCCGCCGCCCGTTCCTGCATGAGCCGCTTAATCGTGGCCCGTGGGAAAGTAAAGAACACCGCCATTAGGGTCACGGCCACCAAGGCAAAGGCCACGCCACCAAAATGCACGAATAGGTTTTTCACCACTTCGATGATGCCCGCGTACAGCAACATCACCATGATGCTCATCGCCGCCGCAACGGTGCCTTTAGACACTTCCGAAGACATCAGGGCAAAACGATACAGCACCGCAAAGCACAGGCCTTCACCAAAGGCAA
>JAGNPU010000139.1 GCA_017989485.1 Neisseriaceae bacterium | reverse complement strand
TTGTCTGGTTTTGGCTGTGCTGGGGGCGTTGGGGGCGTGGGCGCCACGACAACGGGTGCCGCCGGCACAGTCGAACCAGTGGGTTCGACAGCCGTTTGCGCAGACAGTTTCTTGGCATCGGCATTTTTTTTCGCTTCGGCCAGTTTGGCTGCTTGAGCCGCTTGGCGAGCGGCTTCATTCTTACGCGCCTGCTCGGCCAGGGCATTCTGGCGCGCTTGGGCCGCTTTTTTCTGGGCCAAGGTGGTGATGATGTTGTTCAGACGACGTTCGTTGCCCCTGAGTTCTCGAATCAGGTCTGTTTGCTTTTGGATGTCGGCATCAATTTTTTGGCTGTGGCGCGAGGCCTGCTCACCTTGGTTTTTTAACTGGCCTAAAACCTTGTTTTTGCTGGCCACTAAGGCCTCTATTTTGCGCATTTCGGCGTTGATTTCGGCCTGTTGCAAAGCCACTCTTTGCTGTTGTATGCGCAGCTCATTAATGACTTTTTTGTCGGCATCCACCAAGTATTGCATGTATTTTAGATTACGCCCTTTTTGATTGGGGTCGTCGTTATTGAGCAACAAAATCACGGCCTCAGGATAGCGATTTTTATAGTAGGCATTGAGCATGCGCGACAGCTGGGCGCGATTGTCTTGGGTTTTGACCCTTAAGATATTCAGTTCCGCTTGCAGGGCCTTGGCCTCATTCCATTTGAGCTGGTGCTGCTTGCTCAGACGGTCGTATTCGTTCTGCTGTTGCTTGATTTTTGTGGCGTTTTCATTCAGGCTTTTTTGGATGCTTTTTTGCGTTTGCTGCCGTGCCACAATGTCTTTTTGCGCGGCTTCAATCGCCTCCTGGGTGGCTTTGAGTGCCTCAGGTGTGGCCTCAGGCGCAGCAAACAGCAGGTTGCTGGCGCCAAGCGCCAGGCAACATGCCAGTAGGGAGACGGATAATTTTATATTTATCATTTAAAATTAATCAAACTTTCGCCGGTCATTTCTACGGGTTTAGGAAGGCCCAACATGCTTAACAGCGTCGGGGCGATGTCTTTTAACGCGCCACCGGCTTGAATGGTGGCTGGGCGGCCCACGTATAAGAAGGGCACAGGATTGGTGGTGTGTTGCGTGTGCTTTTGGTCGTGTTGGTGGTCAAACATGTTTTCACAGTTGCCATGGTCGGCGCTGACCAACACTTCACCCCCCACTTTTTGAGCGGCCGTGACCACCTGGTGGACGCAGCCATCTAAGGTTTCGACGGCCTTGATGGTGGCGGCCATGTCGCCGGTGTGGCCCACCATGTCGCCATTGGCGTAGTTGCAAATAATCACGTCAAAACGGTGGTGTGCTATGGCGTCGACGATGTGGTCGGTCACCTGTTGGGCGTTCATTTCCGGCTGCATGTCATAGGTTTTGACCTTAGGCGAGGGCACCAAAATACGTTCTTCACCCGGGTAGGGCAACTCGCGACCACCGCTGAAGAAATAGGTCACGTGCGGGTACTTTTCGGTTTCGGCGATGCGTAACTGGGTCAGGCCCTGAGCCGACAGGTATTCGCCCAGGCCGTTGGCAATGGTCGAGGGGGCAAACAGCACGGGATGGTCGTACTGGTCGCCGTAGCTGGTGATGCTGGCAAAGTGCTTCAACTTAATGCCGGCGGTGGGGAAGCCGTCAAAGTCCGGCTTGACCAGGGCGCTGGTTAATTCGCGGGCGCGGTCGGCACGGAAGTTTAAGAACAACACCGTGTCGTCATGCTGAATGGCGGCGTTCGGGGTGATGAGGGTGGCCTGCACAAACTCATCGTTTTCACCGCGCGCGTAGGCATCGGCTAGGGCCTGGGTGGCGCTGTTGGCCTGGAATGGGGCTTTGCCCATTAAGGCGTTATAGGCCTCTTGGACGCGTTCCCAGCGGTTGTCCCTGTCCATGGCGAAGAAGCGGCCGACCACGCTGCCGATGCACACCTGAGGGTGGGCTAGGCAATAGGCCTCCAGTTTTTCTAGGTAGGGCTGGGCGCTTTTCGGTGGGGTGTCGCGACCATCCAAAAAGGGATGCACCACAATGCGCTCTAGGCCGAAGGCCACGGCAGCGTCAAGGGTGGCAAAAAAATGGTTGATGTGGCTGTGTACGCCGCCATCAGAAAACAAACCCAATAGGTGGAGCTGGTGGCCCTGTGCCTGCTTAAAGGTGTCTACCAAGGCGGGATTGTGCGCCAGCTGTTGGCGTTCGATGGCAATGTCGATTTTGGTGATGTCTTGCTCGACCACGCGGCCAGCGCCGATGTTTAAATGGCCTACCTCAGAATTACCAAACTGGCCGGTAGGCAAGCCCACCATGCGTTCAGAAGCGTCTATCGTGCCATAGGCAAAGCGTTTTTTAAGGTCATCTAAATAAGGTGTTTGGGCGTGTAAAAAAGCATTGTCTTCACCTTCTTCGCGGTGGCCGACACCATCTAAAATCAATAAAATCACGGGTTTTGTAAGTTGCACGAATTTACTTTCTGAATTGTGTGGGGTTAGGGCGGACGAACGTGAGGCGCTTAGGCATACGTCACCATTCCATTATAGTGTTTTTTATGGTGAAAACTCAATGTTTGCGCCAAATCGTTTCCACTGTGCCTTGAATTCAGACCCTAAAGCGCGCGGGAAGATGAAAGGATGCGGCTTTTTGTGGGCATAAATGTTAGAATGATTTGTAATGTAACCTTAATAGAGTTAGCTGAACCTTTTTAATGAATACAATCGACATCACCACATTAGCCAACCATTTTTTGGTGGCCATGCCCGCCATGACGGATCTGTTTTTTAAAGACAGCGTGGTTTACCTGTGCGAGCACAGCGAGCAGGGGGCCATGGGTTTATTGATTAATAAACCGTCGCCGATTATGCTGACGCAGCTGTTTGATCAGGTGAAAACCTCGACGCCCGTCCAGTTTCAAAATGATTTGGCCTATTTTGGTGGGCCTTTACACCCAGACCGTGGGTTTTTATTGCACACCCCGGTGGGCAAGTGGCAAACCAGCCTGCGGGTCAGTGATGAGATTGCCTTGACCACGTCTAAAGACATTTTGACCCGCTTTAATGAAGCCGAGTCGGGCATGAAAATGATGGCGACCTTAGGTTATTCTGGCTGGCAGGCGGGCCAATTGGAGCAGGAGTTGGCCAATAATGATTGGCTCATCGTGCCCGCCGATGCCCACATTATGTTTGATGTGCCCAGCGAAGAGCGTTACGGCGCGGCGCTGGGGCTATTGGGCCTGGATGCGGCTAAATTAATGTCTGGGGTGGGCCATGCTTAACCCCATCCCTCAGGGCACGATCTTGGCGTTTGACTTTGGTGAGGCGCGCATTGGCGTGGCCGAGGGGGATGCATTATTGGGCATTGCCCACCCCATCATGACCATTGCCGAGGTGGAAAACGACAAAAAGTTTGCCAAGATAGAGGCCTTGCTCAAAGAGTGGCAGCCCCGTCAGCTGGTGGTGGGCTTGCCCACCCACGTTGACGGCACGCCGCATGAAATGACGGTGGTGTGCCGCCGTTTTGCCCAGCGGCTGAATGGGCGTTTTCGCTTGCCCGTATATTTGGTGGACGAGCGCCTGTCCTCGGTGGTGGCCGAAAGCCTGCTGAAAGAAGCGCAGGTGTATGGCAAAAAGCAAAAGCCGTTTTTGGATCAGGTGGCGGCACAGGCCATCTTGACCACGTTTTTTGAATCGGGCTATATTGAGTTATTGCCCTAGCGTCTAGTGTGCCCACAACAAAGCGGCCGATCATCACGATCGGCCGCTTTTGCGTGTGCCCGCGGCCTATTTGGCCTTGGCGTCCTGTACCTGGCGGTTGAGCTGCCAGGCCAGCAATGGGGTAAAGGCCTGCCAGCGGTCAATCACGGCCTGGGTGCTGGGCTGTGGCGTAGCCGGTTGCGCGGCCAAGGCCAAGCCTTGGGCGTCGGCCCAGGGGCGGAAGCTGTCGTTGCTGGGGTTGTAAGCGCCCTCAGGGGTGAGGAAAACGTTGGGGTTATAGCCCAGCTGGCACCAGTTTTGATCGGGCACTTGGGCCAAGAGGTTGCAGCCGGTTTGGTAAAAGGGCGTATTGGACAAGCTTAGGGCATACAGCGTCGGCATGATGTCTTTGTGGCTGCCAACGCGGCTGGGGTCGTAGCGACGGCCCTCGCGGTAGGGCTGAGGCACGTACAGATAAAACGGCACGGCGTGGTGTAGGGCCAGGTCGACGGCGTCAGGGTAGTTGACGCCACGAATATTGTGGTCGCCGGTGGCGGCCACAATGGTGTTGTGGGCCAGCTTGGGTTGGGTTTTGACCCAGCCGAGGAATTGGCCCAGCTGGTCGTTGGCGTAGCGGAAGGTGTTGAAGACTTCGACCAGGGCCTTGCCTTCGGCCAGATTGCTGAAGCGTGCGGCCTCATCGGCGCTGAGGGCAAAGTTTTGGCGCGCCTGATGGTCGGGCAGCTTATAGGGGGGGTGATGAGACACCGACATCATCATGATGAAGACGGGTTGGCCATCTTGTTCGGCCTGGCTTAGCCGTGCTTCGGCAAAGCGGAACATGTATTCATCCGGCACGCCCCATGGGCCCACTTCCGCTTCGGGATAGCGCTGCTTTAAGGTGTTTTGCTCGACAAACTCATCCACGCCAAGATTGACCAAGAATTGATTGAGGTTACGCCAGGCACCGTTGCCGGGCGTGATGTAGACGATGCGATAGCCTTGGTCTTTATAGGGTTGGAACATATTGCTGGCAAACGTCATTTTCTGCGCCGATGATTGGCTCACGCTAGACATGGGGCTGCGGACAAAAAACCGATTGAGCGAATCTATGGTGCCATCGCCCTCGGAGACGAAGCGTTCAAAGTGCCAGTCTTGCTGCCAGTGGCTGCGTAGGGCGCCATAGAGGTCGCGCTGCGGCGTGTCGTATTGCAATAAGTGGGTGCCAAAGCTTTCCATGACGGCCAGCACCACGTTGGGTGGGGTTTTTTCTGCCTGGGCATTGGCTGCCGTTTGGGCCTGGAAGGGGGCTAGGCTGGCCGGCGTGGGCTGGCCTAGAAATTGACCCAGCAAGGCGCTGCCGTCGTCGTCGGTGGCGGCCGCAAAGGTGTTGTTGTTTTCATAGTCTTTATACGCCCAGTTCAGGGCAATGACGGCATTGGGGGTGAAGTCATTGATGATTTTGACGTTGGAAATCTGGGCGTCGGCGTGGCGCAGGGGAAACGTGGTGAGCGAGCCGCGGGCGCCGATTAAAATCAGCAAAAAAGTCAGCAAAATCACCGGCAGGCGCACGTACACGCTGTTGCGTTTGGCCAGGCGGGACAGGATGGCACGCTGCCAGCGTCGGTTTAGCCACACCATGGCGTAGGCGAACAGGCCCAAGCCCAATACCCCTCGGATGACGGGGTAGTCGCTCCACAGGGTTTGCAAGATGGCCTTGGTGTCGTCTTCCAATAGGCCGAATATAAAGAGGTCGATGTGGCGATCGTAGGTGGCGTAATAGTAAATATTGGCCACGGTGAGCAAGGCCACCACGGTCAGTAGTCCCGCGCTCAGCCAGGGCAAGGCGTTGAGCCAGCGTTGATGGATTTTGCTGGTGGCGAGGCTGAGCAGCGACAGCAGGAATAGGCCGCCAAACAGAATGCTGGCCATGCGGATGTCAAAGCGCAGCCCAATGGTGAAGAGGGTGGCGATGTCGTGACCCTGCTCGGCCAAGGTGAGGCCGCTGCCATAGCGCATCAATAAAAAAGCCCGTCCTGCGGTTTGGAGGGCAATGGCCAGGGCCCACGGCAAGATGAGCATGGCCAAAAGGCGTTTGAATTGGATGAATCGCATGGTGATGGCTCTGGATTAAGGGTGGGCATACGGTTGAACAT
>JAGNPU010000138.1 GCA_017989485.1 Neisseriaceae bacterium | reverse complement strand
GTGAAGTACCTCCCCTTTAAGCCGCCGAGTCAGGTTCTAGCGGGCCAGATGAAGCAGGCAAACGCTTGTGGTGGCCGACCGGTTTCTATAGGAGGCAGCCACTCTTGCCTGCGCTGGCCCGCTAGGTTCTGGCGAGGGGACCCCTTGCGCCAATGGCGTAAGGGGCGGCTGGCCGGGGTGGCGTTTTCTTTGCATAGGTTTTTTTGGCCACCCACAAAAACCTCTGTCGCCCTACAGGGCGAAAGGCAACAACCGATCCATAACAAAATAGCCGAAGCATTGCTGATGATTTAGGCTTAACGGTAACGACTGACTGGATCCCCGCCTGCGCGAGGATGACGACAGTAGGGGGAATGCTTAATAGGCTGCCTCAAACCGACTTGGTAAGGCCAATCTCACCAAATAAACCATGGTTGTCAGGCACAAAAAAGCCCAGAGCAGGCTCTGGGCTAGGCTGAATCGGGTGCGGTTACAGCACGTAACGGGCCAAATCTTCTTGCTGGGCAATATTGTCCAAACGCTCGTTCACGTAAGCGGCATCAATCACCACTTCACCTGCCGGCGCACTGAAAGACACTTCTTCCAGCAACTTTTCCAACACCGTGTGCAGGCGACGGGCGCCAATGTTCTCGGTTTTTTCATTGACCTGATAGGCAATCTCGGCCAACCGCTGGATGCCCTCATCTAAGAACGTCAGCTCAACGCCATCAACTTTCAGCAAGGCCGTGTATTGATGGGTCAAACACGCGTCGGTGGCGGTCAAAATTTCTTTGAAGTCCGACACGCTCAGGCTGTTCAGCTCGACCCGAATCGGGAAGCGGCCTTGCAACTCAGGGATCAAATCGGAAGGCTTGTTCAAATGGAAGGCGCCGGAGGCAATAAACAAAATATGGTCGGTTTTGATCATGCCGTATTTGGTCGACACCGTAGTGCCCTCAACCAGGGGCAACAGGTCGCGCTGTACGCCCTGGCGCGACACGTCGGCCCCTTGGGTACGGTTGTTGGTCGCGACCTTGTCTATCTCGTCCAGGAACACGATGCCGTGCTGCTCAACGGCCTTCACCGCCTCTTCACGCAGGTCTTCATCGCTCACCAGCTTGGCGGCCTCTTCGTCGATTAACAGCTTCAACGCCACGGCCACCTTAAGCTTTTGCTTTTTGGTTTTTTGGCTGCCCATGTTTTGGAACATGCCTTGCAGCTGCTGGGTAAAATCTTCCATGCCGGGAGGGCCCATAATCGACATATTGGCCGCGCTTTGGGCCACGTCGATTTCGATTTCCTTGTCGTCTAACTGCCCTTCACGCAACATTTTACGGAATTTTTGACGGGTGCTGCTTTCGGCCGCCTTCGGGGCTTCGGGCTCGTCGACAAAGCCTACCTGACGCGGTGGCGGCAACAGGGCATCCAATACCCGGTCTTCGGCGGCGTCTAAGGCACGGTCACGGTTTTTCTTCACCGCAATGTCGCGCACGTTTTTCATCGCCACTTCGATTAAGTCGCGGATGATGCTGTCAACGTCGCGGCCCACATAGCCTACCTCGGTAAACTTGGTGGCTTCGATTTTAATGAACGGGGCATTGGCCAAGCGCGCTAAGCGGCGGGCAATTTCGGTTTTGCCCACGCCGGTCGGGCCGATCATCAAGATGTTTTTCGGCACAATTTCGGTTTGCAAAGGCTCGGCCACCTGGCTGCGGCGATAGCGGTTACGCAAGGCCACGGCCACGGCTTTTTTAGCGCCTTCTTGACCAATAATGTATTTGTTTAGTTCATGAACAATTTCTTGTGGGGTCATCACACTAGACATGACTTTCCTTTAAGCGGTAGGGTTTATCCGTTTTAGTCGTTGCCGTCTAAAACTTCTAAAATATGGTTGCCATTGGTGTAAATACAGATGTTGCCCGCGATTTCCAGCGATTTTTTGACGATCACTTCCGGGGTAAAGTCGGTATTCTCAAATAAGGCCGTGGCCGCAGACTGGGCAAAAGCACCACCGGAGCCAATGGCCGCAATGCCCTGTTCTGGCTCTAACACATCGCCGTTGCCGGTAATGATGAGGGTGTTGTCTTTGTCGGCCACGATTAACATCGCTTCTAGGCGACGCAAGGCGCGATCGGTACGCCATTCTTTGGCCAGCTCAATCGCCGACAGCACCAGGTGGCCCTGATGCTTTTGCAATTTGGCTTCAAATAATTCAATTAGGGTAAACGCATCGGCGGTGCCGCCGGCAAATCCTGCCAACACTTTATTATTGTATAGCTTGCGCACCTTACGGGCGGTGGCCTTAATCACAATATTGCCTAAGGTGACCTGACCGTCCCCCCCAATGGCAACGTGATTGCCTCGACGCACAGAGATGATTGTTGTGCCGTCAAATTGTTCCATGATGTGTCCTTAGTTTCTAGCAAGAGTCTCTTATAAATAAGGCCATCCCCTCATTTTTCAAGCCATGCGCTGAGAACATAAAAAAACCGCTCCCCTTTCATGGCAAGCGGTTTTTCCGTTCAACGCCCTTATTCGGCGGCGTGAACGCTTTGGATGGTGTACAGCGGCATGCCGACTTCTTCATGCTTGGCCAACTGCGAGCGCGGCATGCTGGCAGGCGCCCCCTGCTCTTCGGCGCTGACCCAGTCAAACTCACCGAGGAATCGGCCCACCAAGGCCATTTGGTCGAGAGACACCACGGCAAACACCAATAGGCTGGTGCCCCCTTCGTCGTCTCTGACCCACACCACGTCTCCGGGCTTAATGTCTTCTGCACTAAAGGACCGTGGACTTTTTTGTATCGAGACCATTGCTTACCCCCTTCATGACACACGCTAAAATAAAATGATTACCGCTAAAAATCGCCCCTGGGGCGACGCCCTTATTTATTGACACGATTAAGCATGAAGCAACCAAGATTCAATGCTCTTTTGTATGCCCACGCCATCCAGGCCTAAATCGGCCAGCAAGAGGCCATGGTCGCCATGCTCACCAAAGGCATCGGGCAGGCCCAAATGCAAGATGGGCTTGAGCTGACCTAGGGCCTGGAGCGCTTCCGCCACGGCGCTGCCGGCGCCACCCATGACGGCATTTTCTTCCACCGTCACAAAATACTCATGGCTGTCGGCCAAGGCCTGGATTAAGGCCACGTCCAACGGCTTCACAAAGCGCATGTCGGCCACGGTGGCGTTCAGTTCTGCCGCGGCGTCTAGGCTGCGGCTCACCATGCTGCCAAAGGCCAAAATGGCCACCCGCTCGCCTTCACGGCGCACAATGCCCTTGCCCACGGGCACGGTGGCCAAATCGGCCCCCTCAGCCACGACGGCACCGCAACCACTGCCGCGCGGATAGCGCACGGCGGTTGGCTGATCCAGCTGGTAGCAGGTGCTCAGCAGCAGGCGACATTCGGCCTCATCGCTGGGCGTGGCCACCACCATATTCGGGATACAGCGCAAAAAGCTCAGGTCAAAGGCGCCCGCATGGGTGGGCCCATCGGCGCCGACCAAGCCGGCACGGTCTATGGCAAACAGCACCGGCAGATTTTGGATGGCCACGTCGTGTATCAGCTGATCATACGCCCGCTGTAAGAAGGTTGAGTAAATCGCCACCACCGGCTTCATGCCTTCACAGGCCATGCCGCCCGCAAACGTCACCGCGTGCTGCTCGGCAATGCCCACGTCGAAATAACGCTGGGGAAAGGCCGCTTGAAACGCCACCATGCCAGAACCTTCACGCATGGCGGGGGTGATGCCCACCAGCTTAGGACAGGCCTGAGCCTGGTCGATCAGCCATTGGCCAAACACCTGAGTATAGGTCAATTTACCTGGCCCAGTGGCCGGCGCCAAACCGTTACAGGGGTCAAACTTGCTGACGCCGTGATAGCTCACGGGGTCGTTTTCCGCCAGCTTATAGCCCTGGCCTTTTTTGGTCAGCACGTGTAAAAACTGCGGGCCTTTTTTCTGGCGCAGCTGGGTTAAGGTGTCCACCAGCTTCAAAATATCGTGGCCGTCCACCGGGCCGGTGTATTCAAAGCCAAATTTTTCAAACAGCGTCGAGCTGCCGACCATGTCTTTCAGGCGGCCTTCCACCCGATTGGCCACGTCCAGCGCCGATTTGCCCAAGACCCGCTCCGAGCCTTGCTTGACCGCGCGAAAAATATCGCCCATGACGCTTTTGGCCAAGTATTTGGGCAAGGCGCCGACGTTGGGGGAGATCGACATTTCATTGTCGTTCAAAATCACCAGTAAATCGACGTCGGCCATGTCGCCAGCGTTGTTCAAGGCTTCAAACGCCTGGCCTGCCGTCATGGCGCCATCGCCAATAATGGCCACGGCTTTGTCCGGTAAGCCCTGCAGCTTGGCCGCCACCGCCATGCCCAATGCCGCCCCGATCGAGGTCGACGAATGGCCGACGCCAAAGGTGTCATATGCAGACTCGGCGCGCTTCGGGAACCCGGCAAGGCCACCCTTCATCCGCATGCTGTCCATTTGGGCCTTACGCCCGGTGAGGATTTTGTGCGGATAGCTTTGGTGGCCAACGTCCCACACCAGCTTGTCTTGAGGGGTTTGATACACGTAATGCAAGGCCAACGTCAGCTCCACACAGCCCAAGTTGCTGGCCAAATGGCCACCGGTCTTACTCACGGAATGCAACAAAAAGGCACGTAACTCATTCGACAGCTGCGGCAAGAGGCCGCGTTCCATCAGGCGTAAATCGCAGGGGTCGTTAATTTGGTCAAGTAAAGGTGTTGTATTCATAGTGGTGTCTTAAGGCAACGGGCTCAAGGTTTAGTGTACCCCCGAACATTGCTTTGGGTTTAATGTTTATTGTTATGGCGGTGTCCCATCACTCACGGTGGTAGGGATGGTTGTTGATGATGGACACGGCACGATACAGCTGTTCTGCCAGTAAAACGCGCACCATGCCGTGCGGCAGGGTTAAATTCGACAGGCGCATCATCATCTGGGCACTGCTTTTCAGGCCGTCGGTCATGCCATCGGCACCGCCGATGACAAAGCACACGTTGGTGTGGCCCTCATGCTGCCAGCGCCGGACGTGGTCGGCCAATTGTAGCGACGTCGGCGCCTGGCCGCGCTCGTCCAACACCACCAAAAAACAGTGGCTGGGCAAGGCCGCCAATATGCGGCCTTCTTCGGCCGCCATACCGTGTGCGGCCGTCACCCCAGCACCGCGTTTTTCTGGTTTTATTTCTTTTAAGCTAAGCTTAACATCTTTGCCAAAACGCTTGGCGTATTCCTCGTAGCCCTCGCTTACCCAACGGGGCATCTTGGTGCCTACGGCCAATATGGTGATATTCATGGTGTCATCTGTTCATAAAAAAAACAGGCACACCGTGCCTGTCAGATTGGGTCAACCATCAGGCAAACTTAAATGTCTGCGGCGCTCCATGGCTTCGCATGGCCCATATGGAAAGAGGGTTTTTCACCGCCCCATAAGGCTTCTAGGTCGTAGTAGTCGCGCACGGCGGGCAACATGGCGTGCACCACAACGTCACCGGCATCCAATAAAACCCACTCGCCAGAATCCATGCCTTCAACGCTCAACACTTCTAGGTTGGCTTCTTTCAATGCCAGCTCGGCATTGCGAATCAATGATTTCACCTGGCGGTTACTGTCGCCGGTCACCACGATTAATTGTTGAAACATCGAGGTCAATTCTGTGGTTTTCAACACCACTAGGTCTTTGCCCTTGGTGTCTTCTAAGGCTGCCACCACCACTTTGGTGATGTCGGCAACAAGCTGTTCGATTTCGTTCATTCTGATCCTAAATATAAAGAGTGTGTTTGTATATAAGCCCACACATCTGGGTCAAGCACATCATTCACACGCTGCTGATGGGCAATTTTGTGACGAATTTCTGA
>JAGNPU010000137.1 GCA_017989485.1 Neisseriaceae bacterium | reverse complement strand
CATGGTTCAAGCCGGCTTAGACGCTTAAGAAAGCACACCCACCTATGTATGCACTGGTATTACAACACCCACAGATAGACCAGATTGACCTTGCCTGGCTTTGGCCGTCACTGGGGTTAACCACCCCCGTGGCCAACAACGGCGTCATCCGCCTCACCCAAGACCAACCCTTTGCCTTGGATGCGGGACAAACACAGCGGCTGTTTGCCGCTAAAATCGAGGTCGCCTGCCTGCCGGACGCCCCCTTAAGCAGCATAGGCCTCATGGTCAGCGACATGGACTCGACCCTGATCACGATTGAGTGCATCGACGAAATCGCCGACCAAATGGGCATTAAGGCACAAATTGCCGAAATCACCGAGCGCGCCATGCAGGGCGAACTGGACTTTCGCGCCTCCTTGATTGAACGCGTGGCCCTGCTTAAAGGCTTGCCCGAACGCGCCTTGGCCGAGGTCTACGAGCATAAGCTGGCCCTCACCCCCGGTGCCGACACCCTAATCCAAACGGCACAGGCCCACGGCATTAAGTTCATGCTGGTGTCTGGCGGCTTCACCTACTTCACCGACAGGCTCAAAGCCCGTCTCGGCCTAGACTACGCCTACGCCAATGAATTAGAAATCATCGACGGCGTGCTCACCGGCAACGTCATCGGCCCGATTATTGACGCCGAAGCCAAGGCCACGCTGCTGCGCCAGCACCGTGACGCATTGGGCTTAACGGCCGAACAGGTGATTGCCATGGGCGACGGCGCCAACGACATCCCCATGCTCGAAGCCGCTGGTTTTGGGGTGGCTTTTCACGCCAAGGCCAAAACCAAAAGCCACGCCACCTTATGCCTAGATCATCGCGGCCTAGACCAAATCACACCCTGTTTTGGCGCCTAAATTGACGGCCAAAGCTTGCCACAGCAGGCTTTGCGTGGCCCCCAGCTTAATAGTTGACTAATTTAGTAGGAAATAGGATAATTAGGGTCACAAAAGCATTTACAAGGTGAACATTATGCGCCTGACAACCAAGGGGCGATTTGCAGTGACAGCCCTTTTAGACGTGGCCATGCACCATGAGGGAGGCCCAGTAAGCCTCTCGGCGATTAGTGAACGCAGACACATTTCCCTCTCCTATTTGGAGCAGCTATTCAGCAAGCTTAGAAAAGCCGGCTTAGTAGCCAGTTTAAGAGGCCCAGGCGGTGGTTATTCATTGAATAAACCGCTGCATGAAATCAGCGTGGCCGCCATTGTGCACGCCGTTGATGACTCTCTGGACGCCACCCAATGTAATGGCAAATCAAACTGCATGGGGCACACCCAATGTTTGACCCACGACCTTTGGGAAAACTTAAACAAGACCATCGGAGATTATTTGTCTGGCATCACCCTCGCCACCTTAATCGAGCATGGCCACAACAAACAGCGCTTACACACCGCGGAAACACACCCGATGACAGTTGTTGTAAGTACCCATAACTAACACGTACCATACAAGAGCAAAAAACCATGAGCCAAATTAAAACACCGATTTACTTAGACTACGCTGCCACCACACCGATAGACCCACGTGTGGCGGAAAAAATGATCCCCTACCTATACGAAGAGTTTGGCAACCCAGCCAGCTCTAGCCATAGCTTCGGCTGGACTGCTGAAGAAGCGGTTGAAAACGCCCGTCAAGAAATTGCCCTATTGTTAAACTGTGACAGCAAAGAAGTGGTGTTCACTTCGGGTGCGACAGAATCAAACAATCTGGCCATTAAAGGTGCGGCTCATTTCTACCAAAGCAAGGGCAAACACCTCATTACCGTCAAAACCGAACACAAAGCCGTTTTGGACACCATGCGTGAGCTAGAGCGTGAAGGTTTTGAAGTCACCTACCTAGACGTACAGGACAATGGCCTGTTAGACCTTGACGTATTCAAGGCCGCCCTCCGCCCAGACACCATTTTGGCTTCGGTGATGTGGGTTAACAACGAAATTGGCGTGATTCAAGACATCGCGGCCTTAGGCGAGATTTGCCGCGAAAAAGGCGTGATCTTCCACGTGGATGCCGCTCAGGCAACCGGCAAAGTCGCCATCGACTTAAGCCATGTAAAGGTTGACCTATTAAGCATGTCCGGCCACAAAACCTACGGCCCTAAAGGCATTGGTGCTTTGTATGTGCGCCGTAAACCCCGCATCCGCTTAGAAGCGCAAATGCACGGTGGCGGTCATGAGCGCGGCTTCCGCAGCGGCACCTTGGCCACCCACCAAATTGCCGGCATGGGCGAAGCCTTCCGCCTGGCCCGTTTGGAAATGGATGCCGACCGTGAACACGCCTTAGTCTTGCGTAACCGCTTCTTGGACGCGGTCAAAGACATTGCCGAAGTGTATGTCAACGGCGACCTAGACCAGCGCGTGCCCCAAAACCTAAACGTCAGCTTTAACTTCGTCGAAGGGGAAAGCCTGATCATGGCGGTTAAAGAACTGGCCGTGTCCAGCGGTTCAGCCTGTACCTCGGCCAGCCTAGAGCCTTCTTACGTCTTGCGCGCCCTTGGCCGTAACGACGAACTGGCCCACAGCTCGCTGCGCATCACCTTTGGCCGCTTCACCACCATAGAACAAATTGATTATGCAGCCCAGCTGATTAAAGATAAAATTGGCAAATTGCGCGATTTATCGCCGCTGTGGGAAATGCACTTAGACGGCATCGACCTCAGCACCGTTGAATGGGCCGAGCACTAAACCGGCCCCTAGGCGACATCGCCTCAACCACACTTATAACAACATTCGGCCAACCCTAACGTTGGCCAGACCGCACCAGGAGCAAAATTATGGCTTATAGCGACAAAGTAATTGACCATTACGAGAATCCCCGCAACGTGGGTTCATTTGAAAAAGGTGACGACAGCGTGGGCACCGGCATGGTTGGCGCACCCGCCTGTGGCGACGTGATGAAGCTACAAATCAAGGTCAGCGAAAGCGGCGTGATTGAAGACGCACGCTTCAAGACCTACGGCTGCGGCTCTGCCATCGCCTCTTCATCGCTCATCACCGAGTGGGTTAAGGGCAAAACCTTAGACCAAGCCTTGGCGATTAAAAACAGCAGCATTGCCGAAGAGCTGGAATTGCCTCCGGTAAAAATTCACTGTTCTATTTTGGCCGAAGACGCCATTAAAGCCGCAGTGGGCGATTACAAGAAAAAACACAATCAATAATAGACTTACGGGTTGCCTAGGCCTAGGCCTGAGCAACCCCTTACCGCAATAAGGTGGATAAATGATTACTTTATCTGAACGCGCTGCAAATCACATTCAGGGGTTTATCAGCAACCGTGGCAAAGGCATAGGCATCCGCCTGGCCGTCAGAACCAGCGGCTGCTCCGGCATGGCCTATGTGTTAGAATTTGCCGACGAAGCCAATACGGATGACATCGTGTTTGAATACTTTGGGGTTAAAGTCATTACCGATCCCAAAAGCCACGTTTATCTTGACGGCACCGTACTGGATTACACCAAAGAAGGCCTGAATGAAGGCTTTAAATTTGAAAATCCCAACGTGACCGACGAGTGTGGTTGTGGCGAAAGCTTCCACGTTTAACCCTGCCTCACACCCAGCTTAAGCTTGACAGCCAAGCTTAAGCGCAGCGATATAGATCATGACACAAAACCATTTCGGCCTGTTTGGGCTCCCCACAGCATTTGACATAGACACGGCTGCTTTAAGCGCCACCTATTTGGCCCTCGCGGCCGCCTGCCACCCGGATAAATTTGCCGGTGCCAGTGCTTTTGAGCAAAAACAGTCGTTGATGATGGCCTCTACCGTCAATGAAGCCTATCGCACCCTCCAGCAGCCGCTCGATCGCGCCAGTTACCTCCTCAGCCTGCACCATATTGATGCCGACGACCCCATGCACACTCAGTTTGAACCTGAGTTTCTGATGCAGCAAATGAGCTGGCGTGAAAGCCTAGAGGACGCCCAACAGGCGCAAGACCTCCCAGGGCTCTTGGCATTGGCTGACGAGGTTCAGGACGAACTGTCCACGCTGCTGACCACCTTATCCACCACCTTCGCTCAAGAAGACTACGCTGCCGCAGCCACACTGGTTCGCCAAGGCCGCTTTATGGATAAGCTTACCCAAAACATTCATCAAACCTTAGACGCGCTCGACTAAGCTCGACCTGGCCTCAGGCCCCGTTTCCGTTTGATGATTCAAAGACAAAGTTAAAGTAGATTTATGGCACTATTGCAAATTGCTGAACCAGGCATGTCTACCGCGCCGCACCAACATCGTCTCGCCGTCGGCATTGACCTGGGCACCACCAACACCCTAATGGCCACCGTCCGCAGCGGCAGCGCCGTGTGCTTAACCGATGAAGAAGGCCGCGCCAGCCTGCCCTCAGTCGTTCGCTACTGTGAAAACGACCGCGTCGAGGTCGGCCATGACGCCTTACAGGCCCAACGCATCGACCCACAAAACACCATCAGCTCGGCCAAACGCATGTTGGGCCGCGCCCTTGCCGACATTGGCAACGGTCGCCACCTCCCCTATAAATTTGGCGACAGTGACCACATCATTGACATTCAAACCCGCCAGGGGTTAAAAACCCCGGTTGAGGTGTCTGCCGAAGTGCTGACGACGCTGAAGCTGCGCGCCGAAGCCGCCCTGGGTGGCCAACTGACCGGCGCCGTCATCACCGTGCCGGCCTATTTTGATGACGCCCAGCGTCAAGCCACCAAAGACGCCGCCAAACTGGCTGGCCTAAACGTTTTGCGCCTGCTGAACGAACCCACGGCCGCAGCCATTGCCTACGGCCTCGACAACGCGTCCGAAGGCACGTTCGTGGTGTATGACCTCGGTGGCGGCACCTTTGACGTGTCTATTTTGCGACTCACCAAAGGCATTTTTGAAGTGCTGGCCACCAATGGCAACAGCGCCCTAGGCGGCGACGACTTTGACCATCGCCTATACTGCTGGGTTTTAGAAACCGCACAGCTGTCGGCACTGAACGAGGTCGACAACCAGCTGTTGCTGGCCCTGGCGCGCGCGGCCAAAGAAAGCCTGACCCACGACAACAGCGCCACCATCCACTGCACCCTGTCCGATGGCCATACCGTCAACGTGTCGATTAGCCGCGATGAGTTTCAGCGCATCACCCAGCATTTGGTGAACAAAACCTTAACCCCAATGCAAAAAGCCCTGAGCGACGCCAAGATCAAAAAAGAAGACGTCAACGGCGTCATCATGGTCGGCGGCGCCACCCGCATGCCCCATGTGCAAACCGCCACCGAACAGTATTTCAAACAGGCACCGCTAAACAATTTAAACCCTGACGAAGTGGTTGCCATGGGCGCCGCCATGCAGGCCAATATTTTGGCCGGCAATAAAAATGACGGCGAATGGTTGCTCTTAGACGTGACGCCGCTGTCGCTGGGCCTAGAAACTTACGGCGGCCTGGTCGAAAAAGTCATTCCCCGTAACAGCACCCTGCCCACGGCTCGGGCGCAGGACTTCACCACCTTTAAAGACGGCCAAACCGGCATGACCATCCACGTCTTACAAGGCGAACGCGAATTGGTGAGCGACTGCCGCTCCTTGGCCAAGTTCACCCTCAAAGGCATACCGCCGATGGTGGCCGGCGCCGCACGCATCCGCGTGACCTTCCAGGTTGACGCCGACGGCCTGCTGTCGGTCTCGGCCAAAGAACAAACCTCTGGCGTAGAAGCCATTGTGGAAATCAAGCCGTCTTACGGCCTCGACGACGACACCATCACCCAGATGCTGAAGGATTCGCTGTCGTTTGCCAAAGAAGACATTGACGCACGCAATCGGCAAGAAGCCGTGGTGGATGCAGAAGGCCTATTGGGTGCCGTCGAAGTGGCCCTGGCGCAAGACGCCGACCTATTGG
>JAGNPU010000136.1 GCA_017989485.1 Neisseriaceae bacterium | reverse complement strand
GCTTTTGGCGCTTTGCCCGGAAAAACGTGTCCGCCGCCATCCGTGAACTGAAAACCGTCATGAGCCAAAAAAACTTTGTCTGCGAAGCCGCCAAATACGTGCCTAGCCTGGCTCAGGTCCAGGTACTGCCGGCCACCCGCGGCATTCGCGCCCAGGCCATGCAGCCAGATGGCTCGCTGGTAGACGATTTCGTCATCAACAAGCAAGGCAACATCACCCACATTAGAAATGCCCCCTCACCGGGCGCCACGTCGTCTTTGGCCATTGCCGAATACATTGTTCAAGAAATCATGCATCAATAATCAAAACGATAGTCACTTAGAGGTGAAATATGGAAAACGTTGTTCGCAATAAAGAAACGCCCGAAGAAGAGGCAAAACGCTTAAAAAAAGTCGCCACCGCCACCATTGTTGGGTCGATGTTGGAATGGTACGACTTTTATCTGTACGCCACCATGGCATCCATCGTGTTCAGCAAGATTTTTTTTGACCCATCAGACCCCAAAACCGCCACCATGGGTGCCTTTGCCACCTTTGCCATCGGCTTTATTGCCCGGCCGATAGGCGGCATGTTCTTCGGCTATTTTGGCGACCGCTATGGCCGCAAAAAAATGCTGGTGGTGACGTTTTGCCTCATGGGGGTGTGTACCGCCCTCATCGGCATGATCCCCACCTACGCCAGCATCGGCGTTTGGGCCGCCGTCATTTTGGTTGCCGTTCGCATCGTCCAAGGCTTAGGGGCGGGTGCCGAGCTGGCGGGTGCTGCCGTGACCTCATACGAACATGCGTCCAGCGACAAAAAAGGCCGTCAGGGCGCTTGGCCGGCATTGGGCTTAAACCTAGGCCTGTTGCTGTCCTCATTAACGGTTTATCTATTAACCCTGAACGGCGATGAGTTCTTGATCAACGGCGGCTGGCGCATTCCCTTCTTATTGAGCATAGTGCTCGTGTTTGTGGGCATGTGGGTGCGTAAAAGCCTGCCTGAAACCCCAGACTTTGATCAACTGTCGGCACAAAAAGCCCCAAAAACCTCGTTTACCGACGTATTTAAATTCAACAGCAAAGGCCTCTTGGTGGTGTTTTTCTTGGCCATAGGCTACAACGCCTTAAGCTATATTTTCAAAACCTTCTCCTTGGCCTATTTGACCCAGTTCAAAGACGTCTCGGCGCATGTGACCTCGCTGTCGGTGACCATTGCCAGCCTCGTGGCCATTTTCATGGTGCCGTTCTTTGGCTGGCTATGTGACCGTTGGAGCAGCAAGAAAGTCTTGATTTTGGGCGGCATCTTGTCCAGCCTGTTTGCCTACCCCTTTATCTGGCTATTGGAAACCGCCAACAGCACCATGATTTACATTGCCTTGGCCATTGCCACCGGCATTTTGGCCCCGATGATGTTTGCCCCCCAAGGCTCATTCCTCAGCCGCCAATTCCCCACCCGCACGCGCTCTTCTGGCGTGGGCACCGGCCGAGAGCTGGGCACGGCGGTGGCCGGTGGCCTTGCGCCCCTAGGTGCCTTAGGCTTGGTCGCCGCCTCGCCCACGAACTCGACGACGGGCGTGGTCATCATTCTGGCCATTGCCGGCTTGATTGTGTCGGTGTCCGCCCTCTTTGACCAAGGCCGCCACTACTCTAACGACAAAAACTGAGTCGGTCGCGCCCACAGCATCGCCCCTTAGGCTTAGGCCTGAGGGGCTTTTTCACGCCCGCAAAAAACGACCGCCAAAACCCTTGATTTCGGTTAAACTAAGCGACATTGGCCCACACACTCAGGACGCAAACGGCATGCACATCACCGAATTATTGACCTATCCACTGAAGTCATCAGCCCCCATACGCCACACCCACTGTCGCGGCACAACCGTCGGCCTGCTGGGAGACCGCCAGTTTGGGCTGTTTGCCCAAGATGGGCATAAGCTGTTTTCCTTACGCAACAACCCGCTGCTGGCCAAACAGTCGGTGCACGTCAGCGACCACACCTTAACCCTCACCAACTTGGTCGACGGCCGCTGCCACTCGTTTGCCCTGGTGCCACAAGGCGAAGCCCGCGTTGAGGTCTGGCGGCGCGCTCTGCCGGCCCTCACCTATGGTGAGGAATTGAATGCTTTTTTCAGCACCCTAGTGGGCACGCCGGTGCTGTTTGCCCAACCCCTATTGCCGGCCGCCAACACCGACGTTGACCTTACCTTTATGGACGGCGGCGCCTTACACCTGGTCAATCGCCACAGCGTCATGGCCCTGGGCGAGGCCATCAATATGCCTTTTATCGACCCCAGCATTTTCCGCCCCAACCTGGTGATCGACGACTGCCCGGTCTTGGCCGAGAACACCCATCAGGCTTTACGCATCAACGACGTGGTGTTTGACGTGGTGGAGCGTACCAACCGCTGTGTCGCCATTAACCTATTGGCTCAGGCCTTAGGCTTAGACACCCAGCCGCTCCCACTGAAAGCCTTAAAAGCCTTTAATGGCGGCAGCGGCGCCCACTTTGGCGTGTATTTGCGCCCACGCGGCGCCTTCACCCTCAGCCTTGGCGACGCCGTCACCGTCATCACCGACCCACGGCACTAAGCTGCTAGGCATGCTTAGTGCCGACTCACACCATGCCAGCGCGGGGGCGAGGGCCACCCCATCACGGTATTGATGGCTCAAAAAAAACCGCCTTAGGCGGTTTTTTCGGGTATCACTCAAGCGAGGCGTTTACAGTGCCTTAATGGCCGCATCGTAATCAGGCTCTTCGCTGATTTCAGCCACCAGCTGGCTGTGCAAGACCTGGTTGTTTTCGTCCAATACCACCACGGCACGGGCACACAAACCAGCCAATGGGCCGGTGGCAATGTCCACGCCATAAGCCTGTTTAAACGTCCAGCCGCGCATGGTAGACAAGCTCACCACGTTGTCCAAACCTTCTGCGCCACAAAAGCGCGATTGGGCAAACGGCAAGTCGGCAGACACGCACAACACCACGGTGTTGTCTAAGGTGCTGGCCAATTCATTAAAGCGGCGTACTGACGCAGCGCATGTGCCAGTGTCCACGCTAGGAAAAATATTCAATACTTTACGCTTGCCCGCAAAGCTGCTCAACGGGGTATCGGCCAAATCTTTGGCCACTAAGGTAAAGTCAGCGGCGGTTGCGCCAACGCCAGGAAAGCTGCCTTTAACCTCTACGGGATTGTTTTTTAGGGTGACTGTACTCATGATGTATCCTTTATCTACTGTGCCAATAAGGGTGGGTTTGATCAGACGACTCAAACCCTTGTGTTTTAACCATTGTACGGCTTAAGCAAGGCACTTCAAACCTTTTTTCACAAAGCCTATGCGCTGGCCGATGCAATGACACACGCCGACCTCATGATTATTTTGGCCCGACCTCTTCTATCGCCTGCCAAATCAGCGCCACCTGTTCCAGCAACCGCGCTTCCAGCTCGGCCACCGTCTGTTTTTCAAACGTGTGAGACACGCCCAGATAAAAATAGCTGGCCACCACCGCATCGGCAATCACATGGGCCTCGAAACGGCTGCGTAATGTGCCTGCCTGCTTGGCGGCATCGATCAAATCAGCCAGCTGCGTGGCAAAGCTCATGATCAACACGTTTTCCCGATCAATGGATTCCGCGCTTTCCATAAACGCGCGAATCACCGTGGCCATTAAAGGCCCTAAAGCGGCAAAACGCCGCAGCGACAACACCAATAGGTGCACAATTTGATTGTGCACAGAGCCGTATTGCCCTAGCGTGGCCCACTCGGGTGCCAACAGCGCCTGCTGCGCATGCCCATAATGCCGTAACACATCCTCTTTACGCGCAAAATAATTAAAGAATGTGCCTTTCGCTATCCCGCAGGCCTCGGTGATTTGCTGTACCGTCACCGCCTCAAAGCCATGGGCGATGAACAAGGCCATGGCCTGCTCATAAATGTGATGTTTGACTGCTGCTTTTTGCTGGGTTCTTAACATTGGGCCTCCATAATGACCATGGTCAATAAATGACTGTGGTCATTATCGTAGATAAAGGGCTTGCTGTCATCCATTATGATCCCCAAAGATGCAAAACTTGCCGCAATGCTTGTGATGCGGCCGTGATATGATGGATAATCATTTCTTTAAGGCCTTACAGCAGCATAGCCTGCCGTCACCGCCCTCAATACCCACAGATTATTTCATGGACGTCGACCACCATGCCCGACCAAAACGCCCCATTTCTTGAAGCACGTAAGCTCATCATAGCCAGTTACATTCTGGCGGCGTTCACCCTGTTTGCCATTTTAAAATTCCACCTCTTATCGGCCCTATTTGCTGGCCTATTGGTGTATGAACTGACCGTCCTCATCGCCACCCGCTCCATTGTGGCGAAGCTCGGCCGCCCTAGGGCTCGTTTTGTGTCGATGTCCTTATTGGCCATGCTCATCGTGTCGGCCTTTGTCGGCATAGGCGTCGGCATCATGTCGATTTTCTATGGCGAACACAATGCCATTCCCTCCGTCATGCAAAAAGCCGCAGAAATCGCCACCACCATTTATGGCTATTTACCCAGCTGGCTAAGCAACGTCCTGCCTCAGTCGCCTGAGGAATGGCAGATTTCGGTCATGGACTATCTTAAAGAGCACGCCGACCAGCTGCAGCTGTTTGGTGGCCGAGCGGGCCGCAGCATGGTACACATCCTCTTTGGGATGGTGATTGGCGCCCTCGTGGCCTTATACAGCCTCACCCAACCCAAAAAGCTAGGGCTGCTGCCGCGGGTACTCAGAACCCGCGTCCATAAGCTGGCCGAAGCCTTTCACGAAATTATTTTTTCACAAATCAAAATATCGGCCATCAATGCCCTTTTGACCTGGCTTTACCTTGACGGCATTTTGGCCTTGACCGGCTACCACCTGCCCTTAACCAAAACCCTAGTGGTGTTGACCTTCTTCTTTGGCCTATTGCCCATTATTGGCAACCTGATCACCAATACCCTCATCGTCATCATCAGCATGACCCACTCCGTCGAATTGGGCATCGTGTCGCTGCTGTTCTTAATGGTGATTCACAAGCTAGAGTATTTTCTCAATGCCAAAATCATCGGCTCACGCATTCATGCCCGCACCTGGGAGCTGTTAATCGCCATGCTGGTGATGGAGGCCTTGTTTGGCCTACCGGGCGTGGTTGCGGCGCCCATTTACTACGCCTACTTAAAAAATGAGCTCAAGGCAGCCAAGCTGCTCTAATCTGCCACAAAGCCCGCCCCTGACAGCGTCAGGGGCGGGCTTTGGTATGGCGGTCTCGCTAAACGGCGGTGGTTGCCACCTGATACAACAGCGCCAGGCTAATGGCCACCAACAAGGCGCCACACAGTCGATTCAAACCCGTGGTGTGCAGCAAGGTTTGCCGGCGAAACACCCCCACATAGCCCAACATCACCAACCAATCCACCAGCGTCCAGGTCAGAATCAAAATCAATAGGCTCATCATGGGCTGCGGGTCGTTAGGCAGCAGAAACAGGCTTAAAAAAGACGCAAAGAACAAAATATCCTTAGGGTTGCTCAAGCCCACCCACAACGCCCGCGTAAACGCCGCAAAGGCCTGATGACGCGGCGCCCCATCGCGCACCAACCCCTTGGTTTGAAACGTGGTCACCCCCACATAAAACAAATAGGCGCCCCCACCCAGCTGCAAAACCCGCAACACCGTCGGTTCCGCCAAAATACTTAGGCCCCAAGCGGCCAGTAACAGCAGCACCAAAGAGGCCAGATTGCCCCCCAGTATCGCCGTCAAAAAAACCGGCGGTGGGCTTTTGCTGTATTGAATCACCAAGGTCGCCGATGGGCCCGGTATCACAATCAACAGGCTGATTGCCAACACAAACTGAAACCACAACCAAATCGTCATCATCCACCCCATAGC
>JAGNPU010000135.1 GCA_017989485.1 Neisseriaceae bacterium | reverse complement strand
TGTGCTTGGAGGTGAACCCAAATCACCTGACCACGGTGGCACAGACTTTGAGCAAACACCCGAATACGCGTTGTTTGTTTGGCACCAGCGGCCGCTCGCAGCTGTTTTGGCACGTTTTGTGCGAGGATAACGTCGATTTGTGGCCGTTAATGAGTGATGATTTGGGCGGCCTTGAGGGCATTAGCCGCATCAATATGAACATGATTAATCAGGCCTTTAAGCGTTGTGGGGCGATACGGCCGGTATAGGGTGGTTTGGTTTGGCTTTAGGGTGTTTAAACCATGGTTTATTTATGCCTCTGCTGGCGTAGCGTGGGTCGCGACCCACGGGGTTTGACCTTGGTGCTGACTTACGCTACAGCGTATTGCCCGGACATACGCCATGGTTTGCCATGATCGCCCACAAAAAAGCCCGCTGGGCAGCGGGCTTTTTTTACAAGGGCAATGCTTATTGAGGCATCACACGGGTCACGCCGTTGCCGGTCACCACGCGAACGCGTTGGCCTGGGGCAATCGCCACGTCGGCTTTTTGCACCACAGAGATCACGCTCTTGTTGTCTAGCTCAACGGTGATTTCGTAACCGTTTTGGCCGCCCATGGCTTTGGTGGCGGCGTCGGTGGCGTAACCGCCGGCCAATGCGCCTACCACGGCACCTGCGTAACGGCCAGAGCCTTTACCCAAGTTGCTGCCAGCCAAACCACCCAAGGCTGCACCCGCCAGCGTGGCCAGTTTGTGTTCTTCTTGAATGTTGACCGAAGCGACAGACACCACGGTACCTAAACGCACGGTTTGTGCTTGCTGTGCCTGACCTGGCGCATAAGTCGTCGCTGAGTTATTGGCGCAACCTGCGGCAATACCCATAGACAATAGGCCAATCATGGCGTACTTAGTAGTGGTTTTAAACATATGAATCCTTCTATCGATAAAGAAAAATAATTAAACGCGACGGGCAATAGCCGTTAAACAGTCTACTATCAGTTTCGGGCCTTGGTAAATTAAGCCACTGTATAGTTGAACCGCATCCGCGCCAAGTGCCATTTTCTGTACAGCATCAACACCATTAACAATGCCACCGACGCCAATGATTGGCAAGCGTTTTTGTAATGTGTTATTTAAAATGTGTAAAACATCATTGCTTTTTTGCCGTACCGGCAGGCCCGATAGGCCACCTTGCTCTTCTGCTAAAGGGTGTTGACCCAGGGCCGATTTGTCGATGGTGGTATTGGTGGCAATGACGCCATCAATCTCGGTTTTTAACAGTACGGCGGCAATGCTGTGGACTTCTGCTTCGGTTAAATCTGGGGCAATCTTGACCGCCAAGGGCACGTAGCGTCCTTGTTGGTGATGCAATTGTATTTGTTTGTCCTTTAATTTGCTTAAAAGTTCCGTCAAATCATCTTCCGCTTGCAAGGCGCGCAGGTTTTTGGTGTTGGGTGATGAAATGTTGATGGTGATGTAATCCGCATGCTCATAGGTTTTTTCTAGGCACATCAAATAGTCGTCGACGGCGTTCGCCATCGGCGTGCTGGCATTTTTGCCGATGTTAATGCCCAAAATACCGTTGTAGCGCGATTTTTTGATGTTCTCGATCAGCACGTCTACGCCGTCATTGTTAAAGCCCATGCGGTTGATGATGGCCTGGTGTTCGGGGAGGCGAAATAGCCGTGGCTTGGGGTTGCCTGCTTGCGGGCGAGGGGTGATGGTGCCCACTTCGATGAAGCCAAAGCCCAATTTGGCCAAGGCGTCTATATAGGCGCCATTTTTGTCGAGGCCGGCGGCCAGGCCGACCGGGTTGGGCAAGGTCAGGCCCATGAGCTGGGTCGGCAGGCTGGGGACGGTTTTCTGTAGCAGGCCCCCTAGGCCTAAGGCGTTCACCTGCTTTAAGGCGTTTAGGGTGAGGTGATGGGCTTTTTCAGCGTCCATTTTGAACAAGGTGGATCTTAAGAAATCGTACATGAGCAAGTCTCTATCGTAAGTAAGGACCAGAAAAAGGTTGCCTTCAGGCAACCTTTTTGAGGGGGTTTACCAGTTGGACTGGATTAAGGTGTCAATGTTTTGTTTTACCTCGCTGCCCAAGGTACGGCTTAGGGTGCGGGAAAAGCTTTGTTGTGGCGTGTAGTTGACCAGTTCAGGCGCTTTGATCACGTCTCTGGCGACGGAGTAAACGCTGCCAAAGTCGTCGACCAGGCCTGCCGCCTTGGCTTGAGCGCCGGTATAGGCGCGGCCACTGAAGAGGTCGGGGTCATTTTTGAGCTTGCCCTGACGGCCTTTTTTGACGGCGGCAATAAACTGTTCGTGGATGTCGTCCAACATGCTGGTCCAAATGGCATTTTGTTCTGGGGTTTCGGGGCTAAATGGGTCGCCCATGCCTTTGTTGTTGCCCGCGGTTTTTAAGCGGCGCTCTATGCCCAGTTTGTCGATGGCCTTGTCAAAGCCGAAGCCACCGGCGATGACGCCTATGCTGCCCATTAGGCTGGCGGGGTTGGCGTAGATTTTGTCGGCGGCGCTGGCAATGAAGTAGCAGCCAGAGGCACACACGTCTTCGGCCACCACGTATAGGGGCACATCTTTGTGTAGGGTTTTGAGGCGGCTGATTTCATCAAAAGCAATGCTGGATATCACCGGTGAGCCGCCAGGGCTGTTGGCGCGAATGATGACGCCCTGAACGTTTTTGTTGGCGTAGGCGGTTTCTAGGCCTTCCAGCAAAACGCTGGCCTGATCATTATAGCTGTCGATGCTGCCAACGAGGTCAATGACGGCGGTGTGGCGTTGTTGGCTGCCCAAAATGGGTTGGCTGTTAAAGGCTTTGATTAAGACGAATAAGACCACCACTAAGGCAATAATGCGCCAGAATAAGCGCCAAAACTTGGCGCGGCGCTGTTCTTTGTATACTTCGAACACAAGCTTTTCTATGGTTTGCCGTTCCCAGCTGTTGTTTTGATCCATAAGGTTCTCTTTAAGATAGTAGGCATTAAGCCACTGAGTACTGATTCAGCCAGCGGACAAAATCTTGAAACGAATGTGCTAGGGTAAGGTGGGGCACCGTGTTTAAGGTGGCCACGTCGTGGGCCCCCGTGCTTAAGGCCACGGCTGCGGCGCCGGCGTTTTGTGCCATGAGTAAGTCATGGGTGGTGTCGCCTATCATCAAAACGTCTTTTGGGTATAGCCCTAGCTCGTCACACAAAGACAAAATCATATCAGGATTGGGCTTGGATGCACACTCATTGACGGTGCGGGTGCTGACAAAAAAATGGGCGGTGTCGGTGTCGATGAGGGCGCGGTCCAGGCCGGGTCGGCCCTTGCCGGTGGCCACCGTGAGCAAGTAGCGTTGGTCTAAATCGGCCAGTGCCTGGTGGACGCCTGGAAACAGCATGGTTTTGTCGGCGTCGGCCAGATAGTGTTTCTGATAGGCCACAACCAGGGCCTGAAGTTCATCGGGGTTGGCGCGGGGGCAAAAAGTGTGCAGCGCCGTGCTTAAGCTGAGGCCGATGACGTGGTTGGCGCTTTTGTCGTCGGGGATGGGCAAGCCCACCTCAGCACAGGCGGCTTGAATGGCGTTGACGATGTGGCCGGTAGAGTTGGCCAAGGTGCCGTCCCAGTCGAAAATAAGGGCTTTAAAAGGGGGCTTAGGCACGGGCGAGCCCTTTTAGAAATTGGCTTAATTCTTTTGGCAAAGGCGCGTTAATGACCAAAGGCTCACCGGTCACCGGGTGGGGTAAGGCCAATTCATGGGCGTGTAAAAACATGCGTTTAAAGCCCTGCTTGGCCAGCTGTTTGTTGCGCTCATAGTCGCCATAGCGTTCATCGCCAGCGATGGGGCAGCCGCTGGCCTGCATGTGCACCCGGATTTGGTGGGTGCGGCCGGTTTTGAGGTTGGCCTCAACCAGGGTGAACTGCTGGTATTGCTGCTCTACGGTGAATAAGGTGTGGGCGTATTGGCCGTCGTCGTTGACGCGCACCATTTTTTCGCCGTTGGCGCCTTGGTATTTCAATAAGGGCAGTTTGACGTGGCTGACGTCTTTAGGCCATTGGCCAAGGCCGAGGGCGAAGTATTTTTTTTGCGGCACGTTTTGGCGGATGAGTTCGTGCAGTTTCACCAGGGCAGAGCGCTTCTTGGCGATCATGAGCAGGCCAGAGGTGTCTTTGTCGAGGCGATGGACCAGTTCCAAATAGCGCGCTTCTGGGCGAGCTTGACGCAGCTGCTCAATGACGCCAAAGCTGATGCCGCTGCCGCCGTGTACGGCGACGCCGGCCGGCTTGTTGATCACCAATAGGTATTCGTCTTCAAAAACAATGGGGAAATCGCGCGCAGGGGCCGGGTTTTTTTGTGGGTTGAGGGCTCTTTCGGCAATTTTGACCGGCGGGACGCGCACGATGTCGTTTATTTGTAACCTATAGGTTGCGTCGCTTCTTTTTTTGTTGATACGGACTTCGCCGGCGCGAATGATGCGGTGGATATGGCTTTTGGGTACGCCTTTTAAAACTTTAATTAAAAAGTTATCCAAACGTTGCGCCGCATCTTCTTCGGTAACGGTTAAAAAGTTAACTAAGTCTTTGCTAATTGAGTGCATCTTGCTTATAATCCCCGAAGCCTAAGGCGAATTACCGTTAGCACGCTTTGCACTGTCTAGGTAGGTGTAAATAGGCTTGCTAAATATATTGATATAAAAACGCCAAACTAAAGATTGAAGATTTAAAAGGTGTTGTACCTTATTCATCATCCATCACCAAAACGGTGATGTTATAGCATTTAAACAAAAAACGCACTCTAAAAGCAGTTTCCCTAAAGCCCTATAAGCCAGCTTTAGGATGACGGTAACTAAGTTTGACCCTCTTTATGCTCACCCCCTGTTGTAAGACGTCGAAGTACATACCGATGCGGCATTTGGCGCTGGTGACTTAAAGCAAAAAAGAAGATGGCTGACAAAATATTTGCATGTCTGACACTGTTCAAGCATGCCTTACTACAAGGCACCCATACGATTAATTGTACGTTATGGGATTGCACTGCTCTTTATACGACAACTTCTTAGGCAGACTGCGGTACTGACAACACCGTAGCGTCAAATACTGGTTACCTGTGTCTCGCGAGTGCCCTGCGAGGTCAGAATGAAACGTATGTTATTTAATGCTACCCAGGCTGAAGAGCTTCGGGTGGCGATTGTTGACGGTCAAAACTTAATTGACTTAGACATCGAAACGCTGGGTAAAGAACAGCGTAAAGGCAATATCTATAAAGGTGTGATTACCCGTATCGAGCCGTCTCTAGAGGCGTGTTTCGTCGATTATGGCACCGATCGCCATGGCTTTTTGCCATTCAAAGAAGTGTCTCGTGCTTATTTCCAAGACTATGACGGTGGCCGTGCCCGCATTCAAGACGTGTTGCGTGAAGGCATGGAAGTCATTGTGCAAGTGGAAAAAGACGAGCGCGGCAATAAGGGCGCAGCCCTGACCACGTTTGTGAGCTTGGCCGGTCGTTATTTGGTGTTGATGCCAAATAATCCTCGTGGTGGTGGGGTTTCTCGCCGCATCGAGGGTGAAGACCGTCAAGAGCTGAAGCAAATGATGAGCCAGCTCGACATTCCTAAGGCCATGAGCCTAATCGCCCGTACTGCGGGCATTGGTCGTAGCCTAGAAGACTTAGAGTGGGACTTAAACTACCTGTTGCAACTGTGGACGGCGATTGAAGAAGCCGCCACGGCCCGTAACGGCGCCTTCTTGATTTTGCAAGAAAGCGCTTTGGTGATTCGTGCCATTCGTGATTACTTCCAACCTGATATTGGCGAAATCCTCATCGACACCCCTGAGGTGTTTGAAGAAGTCAGCCAGTTCATGTCGTATGTGATGCCAAGCAACGTAAACCGCATCAAACTCTACGAAGACCATACCCCTT
>JAGNPU010000134.1 GCA_017989485.1 Neisseriaceae bacterium | reverse complement strand
ACTTTGGCGCGCAGGCCGTCCATGGTCAGGTTAATGGCCGTAGGATGGTGGGCAAAATCGTCATATACCACCACGTTGTTGACGGTGCCTTTAACCTCCATGCGGCGCTTGACGCTGTTGAATTGGCTCAGCGCCTCGCAGGATACTTCCGGCGTCACCCCGATGTGGCGGGCGGCGGCGATGCAGGCGAGGGCGTTTTGGCGATTGTGTTCGCCCATGAGCGCCCAGGTAATGCGGCCCTGCTTGCCGTCGGGTGAGCACACGTCAAAGTGGCCGCTGGCGTGGTCAATGTGGTCGGTGTGCCAGCCTGATTCGGTGGCAAACTGGGCCACGGGCGTCCACGCCCCCATGGCCAAAGCCTCATCCAGTGCAGGGGCTTGGGCGTTGCTGACGATGAGGCCGTCGCCCGGAATGGTGCGCACGAGGTGATGGAATTGGGTTTGGATGGCCGCCAGATTAGGGAAGATGTCGGCGTGATCATATTCCAGATTGTTTAAAATGGCGGTGCGGGGATGGTAGTGGACAAACTTAGAGCGTTTGTCAAAAAACGCGGTGTCGTATTCATCGGCCTCGATCACAAAAAAGGGGCTGATGCTGTGCGGGTCTTGCGCCGGCGTTTGCGGCAGGCGCGCGGACACGCCGAAATTTTCCGGCACGCCACCGATTAAAAAGCCAGGCGCGAGGCCGGCGTATTCTAATACCCAGGCCAACATGCTGGCGGTGGTGGTTTTGCCGTGGGTGCCGGCAACGGCCAATACCCAGTGTTTGTGTAACACCTGTTCTGCCAGCCACTGAGGGCCAGAAATGTAGGCCAGGTTTTGATTCAGAATGGCTTCCATTAACGGATTGCCACGCTTGACCACGTTGCCAATCACATACACGTCAGGATTCAGCTTGATTTGGTCTGGATCAAAGCCTTCGATTACCTCTATGCCCAAGGCGTCTAATTGGGTGCTCATGGGTGGGTAAACGTGGGCGTCACAGCCGGTGACGCGAAAGCCTGCTTCTTTTGCAATGGCGGCAATACCGCCCATAAATGTGCCGCAAATGCCCACAATATGGATGTGTTTCATGATTGACTCTGAGGGATCAAAAAAAGAATTCATCATAGCTTAATTTAAACCATTTGTGTGGTTTCTATGGCCTTGGGCCAAGGGGTGTGTCGCAAAGGGTGGGGGCGGCTTTATATCACCCCTAGGCCTAGGGTTTTGCTTTAGTAAAATGGCTATCTGTGGTATGTTTAGGCCTTTAGTGATGGGTTGGTGCTGCTGCGCTGCCTTTCTTTATAACCAGTTGATCGGGTGTTGGTATTGCCTATGAAGGGGCTTACTCCTTTAAGGTGTCGGCATTCAACTGGTTGATTCCAGTTGCCCTGA
The DNA here is from genome assembly GCA_017989485.1 of Neisseriaceae bacterium. Classification (GTDB taxonomy): domain Bacteria; phylum Pseudomonadota; class Gammaproteobacteria; order Burkholderiales; family Neisseriaceae; genus JAGNPU01. The sequence continues at coordinate 4,523 of JAGNPU010000134.1, read as the reverse complement.
GGAGTTTTCTGTTGAGTTCATTTGCATCATTAGGTTTGTCATCTGAGATTGTGCGCGCGTTAGAAGCGCAAGGTTATGTGTCACCAACCCCCATTCAAGAAGCAGCCATTCCTAAGGCACTGTCCGGCAAAGACCTTTTGGCCGCGGCACAAACCGGCACCGGTAAAACCGCTGCGTTTATGTTGCCCAGCCTAGAGCGTTTGAAAGGCTACTCCAGCAGCAGTACTTCTCCGGCCATGCACCCCGTACGCATGCTGGTTTTGACCCCCACACGTGAACTGGCCGACCAGATTTCGGTCAACACCAAGGCCTTTACCAAACATTTGTCGTTGCGCCACACCGTGATTTTTGGGGGCGTCAACATGAACGACCAAACCAAAGCCCTGCGCGAAGGCTGTGAAATCGTGGTGGCCACCTTAGGGCGCCTATTGGATCACGTACAGCAAAAAACCATACAGTTAAACAAAGTAGACATTTTGGTGTTGGACGAAGCCGACCGCATGTTGGACATGGGCTTTATTGACGACATCCGCAAGGTGATTAAGTTATTGCCTAAGAATCGCCAGATTCTGTTGTTCTCGGCCACTTTCGCCCCAGAAATCAAGAAATTGGCCGCAGACTTCATGCAGTCGCCCGAAACCATCGAGGTGGCCCAGCAAAACTCTACGTCTGAAAGCGTTGAGCAACACATCATCGCCGTTGATGGCCACAACAAGCGCAACCTGTTGGAACGCCTGATTGTGGACTTGAAAATGGAACAGGTGATCGTGTTCTGTAAGACCAAGCAAAGCGTGGATCAGGTGACCCGTGAGCTGAAGCGCCGTCGCATTCTGGCCGAAGCCATTCATGGCGACAAGAGCCAGAACAGCCGTTTGGAAACCCTGGCCGCCTTTAAAGAAGGCACTTTGCGCGTTTTGGTGGCCACCGACGTGGCCGCGCGTGGTCTAGACGTGACCGAGCTGCCGTTTGTGATCAACTACGAATTGCCGACGGCGCCAGAAGACTACGTGCATCGCATTGGCCGTACCGGCCGTGCGGGGGCTGAAGGGGTGGCGATTTCGCTGATGGAAGAATCAGAACAGCGCATGTATGAATTGATCAAGAAATTGATTAAAAAGCCGCTGCTGGTCGAAAAAATTCAAGGCTTTGAGCCAACCTGGATGGCGGCCGACGTGCCGACGTCTGATAAGCCCGTTTACGAAGGCCGTAAATCGAGCGCGAACCGGACTGCCCGTCCGGCAGCCGAGTCTTCGGCGCCTGCCGCGCGTGAGCCGCAGCGTCGCGAAGCCCGTGAGCCGCGTGAAGCACGCGAACCCCGCACCGACGGCCGCAACGCCGCCAGCAATGGTCGCGCAGCCACGGCCAGACCGGCACAGGCATCGACCCGCGCCGAGCCAGACGCAGGCGGCATGTGCAGTAAAATCCCTGGCCGTCAACGTCGTGGGCGCAAAAACATTGAGCGTTCTGCCCTGTTGATGTCTAACTACGGTGAAGTGATTGAAGCCGAGGCGGCGACGGCGGTCACCGCGTCGTAAACCGAACGGCCATAAAAAAAGCTGCTTGAACCCAAGCAGCTTTTTTGTGGCCTTGATGTGGCCCTTATTTCCAGTAGCGCCACCAAGGGGCTTCTTCTACCTTCCAAGGCGTTTTTAAGTATTCGCTTTGTGGGTAGTTGAGCTGCAACACGCGATAGGCGTCGTCGCGCAGCTGGGTTTGGTTCATTTGGCCATAGGCCGTCACCAAAATGCCTAAGCCTTCTTCGACGTAAGGGGTGTTGTTGAACTCTTGAATCACCACTTGGGCGCGATTAGACGCGGCAAGATAGGCGCCACGCTTCATGTAATAGCGTGCCACACCAATTTCATGGCCGCCCAAAGCGTCCAATAATTTGGTCATGCGCTCTACCGCATCAGGGGTGTAGCGGCTGTTTGGAAAGCGTTCGGTCAGCTCTTGAAACACCCTAAAGGCGTCGCGGTTGGCTTTAGGGTCACGTTCTGACCAGTCTTGCGCCGCTAATTTATTTAAGAAAGATTGATCTTCATTAAATAATACCAAGCCTTTCAAGTATAATACGTAGTCTAAGTTAGGGTGAGCCGGATGATTGCGCTCAAACCGGTCTAATGTGGCCAAGGCCAATTCGGGTTCACCATCACGATAGTGCGTGTATGCCGTATCGAGTTCTGCCTGTTGGGCAAAACGACCAAACGGAAAGCGCGACCCTAAAATATCGTATAATTTAATTGCTCGGGTATAATTACCACTGTCTAACTCGCTTTTGGCTTCAGAATAAAGCTTTTCTACGGTCCAGTCGCGAGTGATTTGAGCATCTTTATCTGCAGACCCACTGGCGCAACCTGCCAATAATGCAGCCAAACTAATTACAAAAAGTGTTTTTTTCATGAAATCCACATCCTTAAACAATGCTGATGATTATAACGATGATTTTGAGTTTTCGGCAGACTTAAATGAACAAATTTGCAAATTTGTTGTGCCCAATGAACTTGGCGGCATGCGTTTAGACGCTGCTTTGGCCAAGTTAATGCCCGAATACTCTCGTTCTCGTTTGACCACTTGGATCAAAGAGGGCGCGGTTTTGGTGGGTGGTAAAGTCGCCGCCCCCAAGCTTAAGCTCATCGGCCAAGAGGCACTCGAAGTGACCATCTTGCCCAGCGAAGAAAATTTAGCGTTTACGCCAGAAGACATCGAGATTCCTGTCGTCTTTGAGGATGATACCGTTTTGGTGGTGAATAAACCAGCCGGTTTGGTGGTTCATCCTGCCTCAGGCAATTGGACCGGCACTTTGTTAAATGGTTTGCTCCATCATTACCCTGATCAAAGCCAAATTCCGCGTGCGGGCATCGTCCATCGTCTGGACAAAGACACCAGTGGCTTAATGGTGGTGGCAAAGAACCTGCCGGCCCAAAATGATTTGGTTCAGCAGCTGCAGGCGCGGACGGTCAAACGCGTTTATCGCGCCATTGCCGACGGCCTGGTGCCGTTTGACGGCAAGATTGAGACCAAAATTGGTCGCGATCCGCATAACCGCTTAAAAATGGCCGTGGTGAAGTACGGCGGCAAAGAAGCGATTACCCACATTAAGGTGTTGGAGCGTTACTTAAACCACACCTATGTTGAATGTACCTTAGAAACCGGCCGTACCCACCAGATTCGGGTGCACATGCGCGAAGCCCGTCATCCTTTGAGTGGCGACCCAGTTTATGGCACCCCTCGTCACAACTGCAGCGATGCGGCCAAAGAAGCGGTTAAAGGGCTGGCCAGACAGGCACTTCATGCATATAAATTGAGTTTCGTACACCCGAAAACCAAGGAATTGGTTTCTTTTGAGGCCCCCATGGCACCAGACATGCACCACGTGCTGTCGGTGTTGCGTCTGGAAAGCGGTAAGGATTCGCCTTTGAGCAGCGAGCCTGAGTGGGCTGAAGTGGCCATGGGCGACGATGACGACGATTGGGATGAAGACGACTACGATGTCGAGGTGCGTTATGTCCGAGATTAACCTCTCATTAAACAGCATGGAACACATGTTTGGCTTTGCGAAGCCCGACCAGGCTTTGTTTAAAGCCAACTGGCCGGCGCCCAAAAACGTCAAAACCCTCATCAGCACCCGCAACGGTGGCGTCAGCAAGGGCGAATACGCCAGCCTGAACGTGGGCGAGCACGTGGGCGACGAGGCCAAGCACGTGGCGGAAAACCGCCGTCGTGTGCAGGCCAATGTGCCGGTGCCGCTGCAGTATTTAAATCAGGTGCATTCGGCCATTGTGGTGGACGCCAAGGCCGACGCCGTTGCCGTGCCGGCAGCCGACGCCAGCGTGGCCAAAGATGCGTCGACCGCCTGTGCGGTGATGACGGCAGACTGCCTGCCGGTGCTGTTGTGTAACCGCCAGGGCACCGTGGTGGCGGCCGCCCACGCCGGCTGGCGCGGCCTGGCCAACGACGTGCTGGCCGAAACCGTGGCCAAAATGGGGTGCGACCCCTTAGATGTCATGGTGTACTTGGGCCCCGCCATCGGGCCTGATGCCTTTGAAGTGGGCCAAGACGTGTGGGATGCCTTTTGTGTGCCACACCCCCATGCCATTACTGCGTTTCAAGACATAGGCAACGACAAGTATTTGGCCAATATTTACGACTTGGCCAAGGTGAAATTAAAAGACCTAGGCGTCACCCAAATATACGGCGGCGACTATTGTACCGTGTTGCAGCGCGATTTGTTTTTCTCCTATCGCCGCGACGGCCAAACGGGCCGCATGGTCAGTGCCATTTGGCTACAAGATTAAATCGACGTCCTTAATGGACGGTCTACAGAACAGAAGCAAGGAATGAGGATGATGCAAAAAGACGTACTGAATAACGTACACATCAGCAATGAGCAGGTGTTGATTACGCCGGCCGAATTAAAACAAAAGTTTCCCCTAAGCGCCGTAAACCAACAGCAAATTGCCGCCGCGCGCGCAACCATTGCCGATATTTTGCAAGGTCGCGATCATCGTTTATTGGTGGTGTGT
>JAGNPU010000133.1 GCA_017989485.1 Neisseriaceae bacterium | reverse complement strand
CAGCGACGACATGTTGCGCCAGTTTATCTGCGTGTACGGCCAGGCCACTCAAGATGTACTGGGGCCTTTTTTGGCACAAAACATGAGCGTGTTTGGCCAGTGGCAAACGTCTATGCATGACCAAAATCAGAGCCAAAAAGACGACGTGCAGCAATGGTTTTCCACCTTCATGATGCCCCAGGTGGTGAAGGCTTCCTGGCAGGGCGACGTCCACGTCCCCTCGGTGCGCCAGAATGAACCCCAGCTGTCTAAGAATACCGAGTCTGGCTAAGCATGTGCCAGCGTACAAAAAAAGAGCCCTAACAGGGGCTCTTTTTTTGCGTGTGAGACGCGTTAACCTAAGGTGGTGTGCACGCACAGGCCGTCATAGGCAACCTCAATGCCCGGTGGGCACTGGGCACTTAAGGCCTCATAGGAAAAGGCATGGGTCATGTGGATTAAATAGGTTTGCTTGGCGTTAATGCGCTGGGCAAAGCCGACGGCTTGATCAAAACCCAAATGGCTAGGATAAGATTCCTGACGCAGGCAGTCTAGGAACAAATAGTCTAGCCCTTGTAAGGCGTCGATTTGGGCGTCGCTGATGTCGTTGATGTCGGTCAGCCAAGCCACCTTGCCGATGCGGTAGGCGGTGCAGCGCCAGCGGCCATGGGGCATGTCTAAGGCGAGTATGGGCGTACCCGCCACGTCAAAGGCATCGGCAATCACGTGGCCGCTGAGGACGGGCTTGTCCCAGTTTTGGCCGGGCGGGAAAAAAGCATAGTCAAAACGGGTTTGGATGTTGCCAACGGTGAAGTCATTGCCGTAAATCGGGATGGCCGCCTGCTGCTTGTAGCAAAACGCGCGTAAGTCATCAATGCCGTTTAAATGATCGGCGTGGGGATGGGTGTACAGCACTGCATCGATTTGCTTCATGCCGCTGCGTAAGGCCTGTTGGCGAAAGTCGGGCCCGGTGTCGATGACCAAGTGCTGTTCGCCCACTTCGACCAGTGCGCTACAGCGGCTGCGGGTGTTCTTCGGGTTGGTGCTGGCACAGGTGGGGCAGTCACAGTTAATCACCGGGGTGCCAGAAGAGCTGCCACAGCCCAGTACGGTGAGTTTGACGGGGGTGTTTAATGGCTTCATGGGCGTGGAATTTTGTTAAAAAGGCGATAAAAATTGTCTGTGGTGGCGTGGGCAATGGTGTCTACGGGACAGCCACGCAACAGTGCGATGTGTTCCGCCACGTGTTTCACAAACCCAGGTTCATTGGTTTTGCCGCGAAAAGGCACCGGCGCCAAATAGGGCGAATCGGTTTCGATTAACATGCGCTCTAGCGGCACGTATTTGGCCGCTTCTTGGATGTCTTTGGCGTTTTTAAAGGTGACGATGCCGGAAAATGAAATGTAAAAGCCTAGGTCCAGACAGCGTTTGGCCACGTCTTTGTCTTCGGTAAAGCAGTGAATCACGCCATTTTGGCACTGCTGTTCTTTAATCATGGCAATGGTGTCGTCGGCGGCCTTGCGCGTGTGCACGATAATGGGCAGCCCGGTTTGGATGCCGGCCTCGATGTGGGTGGCAAAACGCTGGTGCTGCCAGCTTAAGTCGCCTTCGCACCAATGGTAGTCCAGGCCGGTTTCGCCTATGCCCACGACTTTCGGGTGGGCGGCGTGCTCAATCAGTTCGGCCAGGGTGAACTCCTGCGCATCGATGTCGTCAGGGTGAACGCCGACGGTGGCGTAAATAAACGCATGGGCTTCGGCAATCGCCAAGACTTCGGCAAAGCTTTGGTGGCTGACGCTGATGGCCAAAGCCTGCTGTACCTGATTTTCCGTCATCTTGGCAAAAATGTCGGGCAGTCTGGCCACTAGGTCAGGAAAGTTTAAATGGCAGTGGGAGTCAACAAACATAGGGTCTCAATGGATTAAGCCGATTTTTGCGGCAGTTTCAAATAGTCGATCAATAAGGCTTCTAATTGCAGTTTAACATTTAAGGTGTGCTGGCCGTAAGGGGCCAGGGCATTAAGGCTGTCCAAATAGGCAAACAGCTTTAAAGAGTCAATTTTTTTTGCCAGCTGCTGTAGCGCCTGCTGGTGTTCTGGGTAAAACCCTAGCCTGGCCGTTTGCTGCATTTGGGCCAGATCTAAACACCATTTTTGTAACCAATTCAAAAACAGGCTCAGCGGCCATTTTTTTTGGTCAAACTTGGCGGCGTAATCCAGGCAGGCAATCAACCGAGGCTGGCTGAGCAGGTTTAAGAGCTCCGCGCGCATGGCCAAATGATCGGGCTCGTCTTCAAACAGCGGTGCGCCATGGTGAAAGGCCAATAATGCCTCGGCGTGCTCTGTGCCCTGTGCCTGTAAATAGGCCAGGGCCACGTCAGGGCTAGGCGCGGTCAGCGGCAGCTGGCGGCAACGGCTTTTAATGGTGGGCAAGAGCTTGTCTTTGTTGTGGCACACCAGAATGAACAACACGCCCGCCGGCGGCTCTTCTAAGGCTTTCAGCAAGGCGTTGGCGGCCTGGGTGTTTAAGGTTTCGGCGGGATTGATCAACAATACCCGCATGCCGCCTCGGTGGCTGGTGAGCTGGATAAAACTCAGGGCCTCGCGCACGTCGTCAATCTTGATTTGACGCAGTTTCTTGGCATTGGTTTCGCCTTCTTCTTCAAACGGCGTCAACAGCTTGAAGTCAGGGTGGCTGTGTTGGCCCATTAAGTGGCAAGAGGGGCATTGCCCACAGGGTTCACGATCGGCCAGCGGCTGTTCACACAATAAGGCCTGGGCCAGGTGTTCGGCGAACGCGGTTTTGCCAGTTAAGGCCTTGCCCGTGATGAGCCATGCATTGGGCTTGCTCTGCCATTGCTTGGCCAAATCCTGCCAGTTGGTTTGGTGCCAGGGGTAAATCATGCGGTGACCAATCGTTGCTGTAAGCGGGTTAATACCGCGTTAATTTGTGCCTGGACGGCGTCGACCGGCTGGCTGGAATCCAAAACCACATAGCGGCTTGGATGGGCCTGGGCGCGGTCCAGATAAACGCTGCGGGTACGCTCGAAAAAATCACGCGCTTCCTGTTCGAAACGGTCTTTTTCGCGGGTACGGGCCAGTCGCTCTTCTGAAACGCTGAGGGACACGTCTAGTAACAGGGTAAGGTCGGGCTGTAGGCCCTGTTGGACCCAGTCTTCTAGGATTTGGATGCGCGCCAAAGGCACGCCGCGGCCGCCGCCCTGGTAGGCAAATGTGGCGTCGGTGAAGCGGTCGCTGACCACCCAGCGGCCGGCGGCCAGTGCGGGTTCGATGACGTCTTCAATGTGCTGCATGCGGGCCGCAAACATCATTAAGGTCTCGGTGTTGAGGCTGGCCTTGGTGTCGGGGTCGAGCAACAGGCCACGTAAAGCTTCGCCTACGGGCGTGCCGCCGGGTTCACGGCTAAAAACCGCGTCGATATTGTGGGCGTCGAACCACTGTTTCATAAAGGCCAGATGGGTGCTTTTGCCTGCGCCATCGATGCCGTCTAAGGTGATGAATTGGCCACGCATATCAGCCTCCTCTTTTTAAAATGTATTTACGGACTGCCTGATTGTGTTCCGGCAGGTCGTGGCTAAAGTAGCTCAGGCCTGTTCCGTCCATCATCGACACAAAGTATAGAAACTTTTCTGACGACGGGTGGGCGGCGGCCTCTAAGGCCTTTTGGCTGGGCAGTGCAATCGGCGTGGGGGTTAAGCCTGCACGGGTATAGGTGTTGTACGGCGTGTCTCGGCGCAGGTCGGCACGGCGTAGGCGGCCTTTAAAGTTGGGGCTGATGCCGTACATGACGGTGGGGTCGGTTTGCAGGCGCATGCCGATGTTGAGACGATTCACGAACACGGCCGACACGTGGCGTCGGTCGGCCTCATGGCCGGTTTCCCGTTCGATCATGCTGGCCATAATGAGCAATTCATATGGGTTTTTATACGGTAAATCATATTGACGGTCTTCCCATGCCGACGCGAGCTGTCTTTGCATGGTTTTGTAGGCCAGGGTCAGAATGGTTAAGTCCGATTCCCCTTCGTTGTATTGATAGGTGTCTGGGAAAAACAGGCCCTCGGCCTTGGTGTAAGGCGTATTGGGGTCAATTTTTTTCAGTAGGGCGGCTTCTGACAACCCCCCGGTGACGTGCTCTAAGCCGCCAGACTGGGCCAGGGTGGCGCGCAGGTGGCTAAAGTTTGAGCCTTCCAAGAAGGTCACGTAGCGGGCTTCAGGCTTATCATTCAGCAATACTTTGATGATGTGCCAGGTGGAGGTGCTTTTGCGAAAACGGTAGACGCCTGGGCGTAATTTGTTTTGCGCCCCTAGTGGGTAGGCCACGGCCTTCATCAGCAATTCGCTTTTGATGACGCCATCTTTTTTCAGCTGGCTGACGATTTGGCTATAGCCCTGGTTTTTTTTGATGCTTAAAGAGTAGGTTTTGTCTAAAGCAAACGGATAAAACAACAGCGTCGCGACCACGATGACGATGATGGCCACGGTGCTGAGAGAAAAGAGTTTGGCTTTGCGCATAAGTATGAAGGGCTCAGGTTGGCTGAGGCAGGGCCTCGACAATAAAGTGCTTATTCTAACATTGATTGAATCGGCTTGGTAAAGGGCGAAGCCGCGGGTGATGCTATTTTTAAGCCATGATTAAGCCATTAAGACCGGCCTAGGCCGCAGTGGTTCGGCGTGCTTAAGCCCAATTGGGCAGGGTCATGCTGGCTGGCTGTGCTGATTCATATGATTCTGATTCTTAATCCAATTGATTTTAAAGGAGATAATGTTAAAACAGTTTGGTGTTTATGGGGTTATTTGATACGATGTCTCCCGATGGCTGTTTGAGTATGCTTGGCAGCGGTTGTTGACCAATATTGGTCGTGGGTGCGTTCAGCGCCCAACACACACAAAAGATGAAAGGATGGCGATGGCTCAAGATAGAGAACGCCTGATGAAAACGGCGACGTATGCGTCAGTAGGTTTGGCCGTGAGTTTGATTGTTTTAAAAGCCTGGGTGTGGTTTGCCAGCGGCTCGGTCAGTATCTTGGCCAGCCTGATCGATTCCTTAATGGACTCGGGGGCCAGCGTGATCAATATGATTGCGGTCGGCATTGCGATTAAGCCCGCAGACAAACACCATCGCTTTGGTCACGGTAAGGCAGAAAGCCTTGCGGCTTTGGTGCAGGCGGCGTTTGTGGCGGGTTCAGCGGTATTCTTATTGTTGCAGGCGTTTGATCGTCTGCTTCACCCCAAGCCGATTACCAATACCGGCTGGGGGATGGCCGTGATGGTGGTTTCTATTGCCGGCACCCTGGCGCTGGTGGCCTATCAGCGCTACGTGGTGAAGCGCACCCACTCCCAGGCGATTGCCGCCGACTCTTTGCATTATGCGAGCGACCTATTGGCCAATAGCGTGGTGATTGTGGCCTTGCTGCTGACCACCTGGGGCATAGACGGCGCCGACGTGTATCTGGCCTTTTTGCTGGTGCTTTGGATATTCAAAAGCGCCTGGGACATTGCCAAAACCGCCTTGTCTGACCTTATGGATCAAGAATTACCCAGCGAAGATAGACAACGTATTGAAACGTTGGTGTTGGGCGTCAGTGGTGTATTGGGCATGCACGATTTACGCACCCGTACTTCTGGGGCCAACGTGTTCATTCAGCTCCACATCGAGCTGGACGATGGGCTAAACATCGTGGACGCCCACACGATTACCGAAAAAGTAGAGCGTACTTTGGAAAAGGCCTTTGACTACAGCGACGTCATTGTCCATCAAGATCCGGTCAGCGTGGTGCACCATGCGCGCGGCAAGGGCCTGATTTAATCGGCCGTCCCTTTGCCGATGACGGTGAGGGCAACAAAAAAACCAGCCTAAGGCTGGTTTCAGACTGCTGACAAAGTCCCACCGCAAGGTGGGATTTTGTTTTATAATCTATCTAGCATTTAATTTAGGTTATCAGC